>NZ_JBFAZD010000001.1:0-172199 GCF_040681655.1 Streptomyces sp. NPDC051662 | reverse complement strand
CGCATGGATTATCCCATCCTAGACCGGGAGTTGTCGCTCCACGCGCCGTTTCCGCAGATGAGGGAGGTGGGTCGGCGGCGTCCGGCGGCATGCCGTGATCGTACCCGTCGGCGCGCGCGGACCGGCTCCGGCGGCGCCGGACGCCCCGGGCGGGATGTCCGTAACCCTCTGCGCGGGGCCGCGTCGGTGTGAAGAATGTGGCCCCATGACTGAGTGGGGAATCGCATTGATCGCGGCGGGCTCGGCACTGGTCGGCAGCCTCATCACCGGGTGGTTCACCCGCACCGCGGGCGGCAGACAGGCCGAGGCGGCACGGCACGCCGGGGACCGGCAGGCGGACGCGGTGCTGGACACCGTACGGGCGACCCTCGAAGAGCAGCGGGCGGTTCGGGTACTCGACCTGCGGCGACAGACGTATGTGCGGTTCCTCGAATCCGCGGAGGTGGTCAGTCTCTCCTGGAGGACCGGCCACGATCAGCCCGGCGACCGCCCCGCTCTGCAACGGGCCTTCGTCGCGGTGCTCTTGGAGGGGCCGGAGGATGTCTCCCGAGCGGCGCGGCGACTGGTCGACTGCCTGCGTGGCAGTTCCTCGCCCGACGATCTCGACCAGGCGCGGTCGGAGTTCATCGAGGCCGCGCGCGGGACGCTGAGCCTGCCGGGCGGAGGTCAGCTCCCGGGCACCCTCACCACCGCCCGGCCGTCCGGCCCGCCGTCCGGCGCGACCTCGTAGGCCCGCCACGGAGGCGCGGCGGCTCCGCGAGGCGGAACGGAGCGAGGACGAGCGCGCTTTCCCCAGCCCTCGCCCGACTCGCCCACCGGTAGGGTGGTTTCGCTTGAGGCCGGCCGCCAGGACCGGCCTCGATACCGCGCCGGACGACTCATGGGGGCCAGTGGTGACGTTGCGGGGGGACGATCCGCGCTCCGTCGGCGAGTACCGGCTCGTGTCGCGGCTCGGCGCGGGTGGCATGGGCGTCGTCTATCTCGGTCGGTCCGTCTCCGGACGCCAGGTCGCGGTGAAGATGATCCGGCCCGAGTTCGCCGAGGACGACGGGTTCCGCGTCAGGTTCCGCCGCGAGGTGGACGCGGCGCGGCGCGTCAGCGGGGCCTTCACCGCGCCCGTGGTGGACGCCGATCCGGAGGCCGAACAGCCCTGGCTGGCCACGCTGTTCGTACCCGGGCGCACGCTGCACGCGCGCGTGGCGGAGGACGGTCCGCTGCCGCCGGAAGAGCTACGGATCCTCGCGGCCGGCCTCGCGGAGGCGCTGCGCGACATCCACCGGACCGGTCTCGTACACCGTGATCTCAAGCCCGCCAATGTGCTGCTCGCCGAGGACGGGCTGCGGGTCATCGACTTCGGGATCTCCCGGGCGGTGGACAGCGATCCACTCACCCGTACCGGTCTGGTGGTCGGCACGCCGCCGTTCATGGCGCCCGAGCAGTTCCGCGCGGGTGAGACGACGGGGCCGTTCACGGATGTCTTCGCGCTGGGTTCGGTGCTCGTGTTCGCGGCGACCGGGCACGGCCCCTTCGACGCGACCGACCCGTTTGTGTGCGGCTACCGGGTCACGCACGAGGAGCCGGACCTCGCCGGACTCCCGGACGAGCTCAGGGGGTTGATCGTTCCCTGTCTGTCGAAGGACCCGAGCGAACGCCCCACGGTGGGGGACCTGCTCAAACAGACGGAGGAGGCGCTTCCCGAGGTACGGCCCGAGGAGCGCCCCGAGGCGCCGCCGCGGCCGGAGGTCACCACCGCGAGCGCACCGGCGCGGGAGTCCGGGCCGGTCGCCCGACCGGCGTCCTGGCCGGTCACCGAGGTCTCGGCTCCGCCGGTCACCGAGCTCTCCGTTCAGCCGGTTACCGAGCTCTCGGCTCCGCCGGTCACCGAGCCCTCCGTTCAGCCGGTCACCGAGCCGGCCGTTCAACAGGCCGCCCGGCCCGCCGCTCCGCCGGTCGCCGCGCCCGTCCCCGCGCCGCGACTCGACGCCTTCGCGCGGGCCGATACCCGCCTCGCGCCCCCGCCGTCGGTGTCGCCCGCGGCGGCCCCATCCTCAGAGCCGCCCGCCCCGGAACGCCCCTCGGGCGCCTTCTCCCGGCGGCGTATCGCCCTCGCCCTCGTCACGCTGGCGGCCGTGGTGGCGGGCACGCTGTGGGTCGTGAGTCAGGGCGGCGACCGGGGTGGAGAGGCCGACGACAAGGGCGGGTCGGCCAGGTCGCCGTCGCCCCGTTCGTCCCTCTCCGCCACGCCCTCCCCGTCGCCCAGAACCGACGCCCTCGGGACCGTCCCCGATCCGCCCGGCGGATTCCGGGAGTGGACGACGCGGATCACCCTCGAAGGGCGCGTCTACGAGCTGGGCACGAGCAGTTGTGCGGCGGCGAGCAGCGGTGTCTACTGCGCGACCTCCTACCGCCAGGCGGTCAGGCTCGATCCCGCCACCGGCGCCGAAGGCTGGAAGAGGGACTACCCCGACGGCCATGGCTACATGGACCAGGGCATCGCCGGTGTCAGCGGTGACACCGTGATCGGCTGGACCTCCGTCCGGTATTCCGGCGCCAAGGCGCGGCTCACGGGACTGGCCACCGCCAATGGCGAGCCGCGCTGGGCCAAGCACTACACGCAGTTCGCCAACCCCGCCTACGACGGCCGGAACACGGTCTTCATGGCCGACGCCCCCCAAGGCCGGCCGACAGTGCTCAGGGCTCTCGACGCGGCCACCGGCAAGGAGAAATGGACCGTGGACGGTCCCTCGCCTGGCGTGGGACAGGCACTGTGGGCGGGGGACGGCGTCCTCGTCACGACGGAGGCGTACGGGGACAGCACCATCGCCACGGGGTACGGGGCGGAAAGCGACGAACAGCTCTGGAAGATCAGCTTCCCGGGCTCCGTCCTCCAGTGCGATGTGCGCGCGGGCACCGTGTACTGCCTGGTGGGGGACGGTGACGACGGGCCGCGCCGCATCGTGCGGTACGACCCGAAGGGGCCGCAGGACAGTAATTTCGACCCCATCGATGTCGAAGGGACGTTCCGCACCGGCACATTCGCCGACGATGTCTTCTACGCCTCCGACGAAACGGCCGCGTACGCCTACGACTTCCGCACGGGCAAGCTGATGTGGCGCCGCGAACTTCCCAAGGGCGTCGGCTTCGCCGCTCCCGCCACCGCACCCGGCAACCGGCTGCTCGTGCCCGCGGGCAAGGGGAGGGTCGCGGTGCTCAACGCCACCACGGGCAAGCCGCTGTGGACCGCGCAGTCGAAGGGCAAGATCTCGGAGGGCGCCGGTGAGAGCCGTCCGATGACCCTCGGAGGGGCCGTGTACACGGTCTCCGGGGGGACGGACATCCGCGCGTTCCGGCTGGACGGCAAGACAGGCTGACACCGGGCGCCGGACACCGGACGCCGGAAGCCGGTCAGTCCGTCTGGCCGCGGTAGAGCGCGAACCGGTCGATCAGGCCCTGCGGTGCGTCAGAGCTGAAGCAGAGAGTGAGGTTGTCGGCGGATTCCACGGCGGCTGCCTCGCCGCGCGGGAACAGCGCCTCCTCGTACACGGTCAGTGCCTTCTCGGTGTCGCCGGGGTGGGCCACGATCGCGGCGGCCAGCTCGGCACCGTCGAGCATGGCGAGGTTGGCGCCCTCGCCCGCGAAGGGCGACATCAGGTGCGCGGCGTCGCCGAGCAGGGTCACACCGGGAATCCGGTCCCAGCGGTGGCCGATGGGCAGGGCATGGATGGGGCGCGGTACGAGTGGGCCGTCGGCGTCGGTGATCAGCGCGCGCAGCCGCTCGTCCCAGCCGTCGAAGTGCTCCAGCAGACGGGACGTGGCCGCTTCGGTGTCGGTGAAGTCGATACCGCTGGAGGTGACCCAGTCCGCCGGGGCCCTGAGCGCGCAGTAGATGTGCAGCCTGCCTCCGGCCTCGCGGTGGGCGAGCAGGCCCTTCCCCTCGGCCAGGGCGAGCAGCATGCCGCCCCCGACGACGGCGGCGCTGCCCGGGTGGCGGTTGTCGGCGTCGTGGACATTCATCTCGACGAAGGAGATGCCGGAGTAGCCGGGCGTGGCGTCGGAGACCAGCGGACGCACCCTCGACCAGGCCCCGTCCGCGCCGATCAGCAGATCGGTGGTGAAGGTGGTGCCGTCGCCGAGTGTGACCTCGTGGCCGCCCGCACCGGTCGGGCGGGCGGCGGTCACCTTCGCACCCCAGCGGATGGTCCCCTCGGGCAGGGAGGCGAGCAGGAGGGCCCGCAGATCGTCGCGGCTGACCTCGGGCCGGCCGCCGGTGCCGTCCTCGTCGCTCTCCTCCATACGGACGGTGGCGTGCTTGTCGAGCACGCGCATGGCCTCGCCGCCGGGGTGGACGGCGGCACGGAACTCCGCGAAGAGACCGGCGGCACGCAGCGCCACCTGGGCGGAGTCCTCGTGCAGATCGAGCATGCCGCCCTGCGGCCGGGCGGTGGGCGAGGCGTCACGTTCGTACACGGCGGTCTCGATCCCGTGCAGATGGAGGACGCGGGCGAGCACGAGGCCGCCGAGGCCGCCGCCGACGACGGTGATGGGGTGATGGGTCCGTTGGCTCGCCATGTCGCTCAGTTCCTTTCGGAGGCCGTTGTGCCGCGTCGTGCAGCGTCATACCGACAAAGATAGCGAACATGTTCGTGACGAACAAGTTCGCCCGCCTCACAGTTCCACCAGGACGGCGCCGATATGGCGCCCGGCGAGCAACTCGCACAGCGCTCGCGGTGCTTGACCGATTCCCGGCAGAGTCGTATGCGGGACGGTGACGGTTCCCTCGCGCAGCGCGCGCCCGAACTCCTCCCTCCACTCCGGTAGCGCGTCCAGATGATCGGCCGCGGCGATCCCCCGCAGGGTGATGCCCCTTGAGATGAGGGCGAGGGTGTCCATCTCGACAAGCGCTCCGGACTCGCCGCCCACCTGGCCGGACAGACCGCCCACGAGCGCGATGCGCGCACCCCTGCGGGCGAGCGCCACCGCGGCGCGCAGCTGCTCGCCGCCGACGTTGTCGAAGACCGCGTCGAGACCTTCGGGTGCCACCGCGCGCAGTTGGTCCTCGATGCCGCCCTCGGTACGCAGCACGACCGCGTCGTAGCCCAGTTCGTCCACCAGATGGGTGGCCTTGCGGCGCGTGCTCGTGCTGCCGATGACCCGTCCGGCGCCATGGAGCCGGGCGAACTGGCCCGCCAGGGAACCGACTCCGCCCGCGGCGCCGCTGACGAACACGGTGTCCCCGGGGCGGACCTCGGCCGCTCGTACCACCCCGAGCCAGGCGGTGAACCCCTGCGAGAGATGGGCGACGGGGTCGGGCAGCGCGTCGAGATCCAGCGGCTCGGCTCCGGCCGCGTCGAGGACCGCGTACTCGCGCCAGCCGAGGCGGTGTGCGACGAGATCGCCGGGGCGCGGGCCGTTGGCCGGCGCGGAGATCACTTCGCCGATGGCCGGGCCCCACAGGGCCTCGCCCGGTGCGTAGGACGGCATGGGCAGCTCGACGTCGTCCCGCATCAGGGTGCGCATGACGGCGGTGACACTCATGAGCCGGTTGCGCACCAGCACCTGGCCGGGGCCGGGCACGGGGACGGGAGCCTCTGTCAGCCGGAAGTGGTCGACGGTGAGTGGCCCCTCGGGGCGGGCGGCCAGCTGTACCTCGTGGTGCGTGGCGGGGACGGAGACGGGGTTGGCGGGCGCGGGCGTGGCGTTCATGGACGGGACCTCTCCTCGGCCGGGCGCGGGGTCGCCGGGCGTGAGCCCGGCGGCGGCATCCAGCGAATGATTCCCGACGACGTCAGGACTTCACGTAAGCGTCACGTCCAAGCGAACGTCATGACTCCGCGCCCCCGCGACTCCGCCACGGACCGGCATCGCCCGCACGCGGCATCGCCCGCACGCGGCATCGCCCGCACGCGGCACCGTCGCGGGGCGGGGTGCGTGTCACCGGCCCCCGGAGACCCTCAGCACCGTCCCCGTCGTGTACGAGGCGTCCTCCGACAGCAGCCACGCGACGGCGGCGGCGATCTCGGCGGGCTCCCCGGGCCGGCCGAGCGGGATCGTGGCGGCGGCCTTCGCCGGACGGTCGGGATCCCCCATCGCGGCGTGCATCTCCGTGTTGATGACGCCGGGCGCGACCGCGTTGACCCTGATGCCGTCCGGGCCGAGCTCCTTGGACAGACCGATGGTCAGGGCATCGGTCGCCGCCTTGGTCGCCGCGTAGTGCACATACTCGCCGGGCGCGCCGAGGGTGGCCGCCGCCGAGGAGATATTGACGATGGCGCCGGAGCCGAGCGCCGCCATGTCCCGGGCGGCGCGCCGGCAGCACAGCAGACAACCCAGGAGGTTCACCTCGATCACCCGTCGCAGATCGGCGGTTCCCGTCTCGGCGAGTCTGCCGAGCGGGCCCGTCACACCGGCGTTGTTGACCAGGCCCGTCACCGGCCCGAGTTCGGTCGCGGTGGTGTCGAACAGCCGCTCCACGTCCGCCTCTTCGGAGGTGTCCACCTGTACGGTGACGCACCGCGCACCCGTCGCACGGACGGCCGCCGCCGTCTCCTCGTCGCTGATGTAGCCAAGGGCCAGATCGTGCCCGTCGGCCGCCAGCCGGACGCACGTCGCGGCGCCGATACCCCGGCTGCCGCCTGTGACGACGGTGATCGGACGTGACATGGGCTGCCTCCTGCTGAGCGATGGACGTGAGGGGTTCACCGACCGGACGACAAGTCGTATCCCACCCCCGTCGGACGTACGCGTCCGGGGCGGTCCGGGGCGGTTTCCCTTCGTGAACAGAACGTTTAAAACGAACCGTTGACATCGATGTGTGTATCGCCGATCCTGGTCGCTATGTCATCGACTTCCGGTCAGTCCACCGACCCCTTCACCCCGCCGCACCCGGAGCAGGCGCGCGCGCACCGCGCCCACGCGTCCCTGTTCCGTATCGCCGAGCGGCACGCGGCCACCGACGAGCAGCGCCGTCGACAGGTCCACCCCTTCGTCCTCGCGCCGCACGAGGCCATCAGGCTGGTGTCGTTCCTGCTCAGCGGCGCGGCCCGGCCGGACGACGGCGAGCCGGCGGTGGATCACGCCGACATCACCGCCGCTCTGAGTCTTATCCCCCTGGCGCGGGGCGACATGGACGAACTGGAGGCCGGACTCCTCAAGATGGCCCGGGGCCGCGAGATGACCTGGCAGGAGATCGCCTTTGGCCTCGGTCTCGGTACTCCGCAGGCGGCGAGGCAGCGGTACGAACGGCTGGCCGGCCGTACCGCCGCTGACACGGAGGGGGCGGGGGAGGCGCGAGGGTGACGTGCGGTCACCGGGGTCGGGTTCAAACCCCCGTACGGCCGGACAGGTCATGGCCGTCCGCACCATCGGAGGAGTCCGGTTGTCGGCTGTTCCGGCGCCTCATACGCTCCCCTTGTCGAGGACCGTCGGCCACCGACCGTCGGCCACGGACCGCCAACCGCCAACCGCCGACCGTCGGCCGCGGTTCGCGGTCGCGGGTAAGGAGCCACAGCCATGAGCGTCTGGATGATCACTGGTGCCTCGCGTGGATTCGGTGCGGAGATCGCCCGCACCGCCCTGGCGTCCGGGTATGACGTCGTGGCCACCGCCCGTGATCCACGGACCGTGGAGTCCCTCTTCCCGGACGCGGGCGACGCCCTGCTCGCGCTTCCCCTGGACGTCACCGACGAGGACGCGGCGCACGCGGCCGTCGCCGAGGCGACCGAGCGGTTCGGCCGTATCGATGTGCTGGTCAACAACGCGGGCCGCGGGCTGCTCGGCGCGGTCGAGGAGGTCTCGGACGCGGCGGCCAAGGCGGTGTACGAGACCAATGTCTTCGGCACACTCAATGTGCTGCGCGCCGTGCTGCCCGGGATGCGTGAGCGCCGGTCGGGACACATCGTCAACATCAGCTCGGTCGGCGGCTTCACCGCCGCGCCGGGCTGGGGCCTCTACGCCTCCACGAAGTTCGCCGTCGAGGGCCTGTCCGAGGCGCTGGCGGCCGAGGTCGCGCCGCTCGGCATCACGGTGACCGTGGTCGAGCCCGGCCGGTTCCGTACGGACTTCCTGGACGGCTCCAGCCTCCACACCGAGGCGAATGTCATCAACGACTACGCCGCCACCTCGGGCGGCACCCGGACCGGCGCGGTGGACGACAACCACACCCAGCCCGGCGACCCGGCCAAGGCGGCCCGCGTCATCGTCGACCTCGGTGGCAGCGAACGGGCCCCGCTGCGCATCCAACTGGGGGCGGACAGCGTCGCCCGGGTGGAGGACAAACTCCGCTTCGTCCACGACGAGTTGGAGACATGGCGGAAGGTGGCCACGAGCACGGACCACGACGCCGCCACCACCGGCTGAGCCGCCGGCCGCCGGGCAGGCGGGCAGGCGGGCAGGCGGGACTGTGCGGACACGCCCTGGGCGGCCCGCGACTCTCACGGGTAGGTATCCCGGCACGCGTGGCGACCGAGGGGCAGCTGTTTGTGCCGTTATCTTCCTCGCGGACCCGCGCACGCACCCGCCACACCAGCCCGAGGGACGCGATGAGACTCCGTGCCGTCAGAATCAGCCGATCGCCGCTTCTCCCGCTCTTTCTCCTGATCAGTACGGCGCTGGCCCTGTGGCCCGCCGCCCCGAGTACCGCGCGGCCCGCGTCCTGCGAGCCCTCCGTGCCGTACGAGTCCGGGACCGACGGCTATCACACCTTCCGTATCCCGGCCGCTCTCCAGGTGCCGGACGGACCACTGCTCGCGTTCGCCGAGGGGCGGCGCGATTCGGCCGCGGACGACGGCGACATCGATCTGGTGCTCCGGCGCTCGCTGGACGGGGGTTGCACCTGGCAGCCGCTCCATGTGGTCGCCGACGCGGGGGAGGACACCGTCGGCAACCCCGCGCCGGTGATCGATCCGGACAGCGGGGACGTGGTGCTCGTGACCTGCCGGACGATCGGTGGCGCGACCAAGCGCCAGGTGGTGGCGGGCGCGGTCGCCGGATCCGTCCGCCGGGTGTACGTACAGCGCAGCACGGACGACGGCCTGAGCTGGTCACCGCAGCGGGACATCACGGCATCGGTCAAGGCCGCGGACTGGCGCTGGTACGCGGTGGGTCCTGGGCACGCGGTGGCGCTGCGCCACGGCCCCCACCGGGGACGGCTGCTGGTGCCCGCGAACCACAGCGCGGGCCCCACGGCCCGCAGCGGCGCGCACTCCATCGTCAGCGACGACGGCGGTCTCACTTGGCGCGTCGGCTATCTGAGCCCTGGGGGCGACGAGCCGCTGGCGCTCAACGAGAGCACGCTGACGGAGCTGCCGGACGGCCGCGTCTATATCAACTCCCGTGATCACGACCGTACGACCGAGGGCTCACGGGCCGACGCCTACAGCGCCGACGGCGGGCTGAGCCTCTCCGTCCCGTTCCGCCCCCAGCCGATGATCGAGGGGCCCGTGGTGCAGGGCAGTGTGCTCCAGGTCCGCGGTCTCACCGGGGACGAGCCGCTGCTGTACTCCGGCCCCTCGGACCCCGGGGAACGGTTCAGGATGCGGGTGCGGGCCAGTGGCGACGGCGGGCTGTCGTGGCGACCGGTGTGGACGGTGTCGGAGGACCGCGCGGGCTATTCGGACCTGGTGCAGACCGGCGGGGGGACCGTCGGCCTGCTCTACGAGACGGGACAGCGGACCTATCACGACACCATCCGCTTCACCCGGCTCCCCTGGGTCTGGAGGCTCCTGCCCGAGCTGACGGTTTCTCAGGGCGAGGTGAGCGGTTCGGCCCGGTAGGCCCGGTGCAGCAGCTCCACGAACGACGGTGCCTCGGGCAGGGGTACGGAGCCGATCCGGTGAACCGCCACCCCCGGCGTCCAGGAGTTCATGACCACGCCCCCGGCAAGACCCGGCAGGTCGGCGAGCGTGATCTCCCGGACGCGCTGGGGAACACCGAGGCGGTCAAGCTGCCGGTGGACGATGCCCATCGTGGTCCCGCCCAGCATCCCGGCCTCGGGCCACACCACCGCGTCTCCGTCCCAGAAGGCCAGATTCCAGATCGACCCCTCGCTGAGCCGGCCCCGGCGGTCGACGAAGGCGGCGTCGTCGAAGCCCTGCGCCACGGCCTGACGGAGGAAGTACGTCTTGGCCACCTCGCCGACATGCTTCACGCCCGGAAGGACCCGCTCGTACGGGACCGCCGCCAGCGCCAGCGGGCCCACGGGACCGGACGCGGCCGGTCCGGTGCGTACGAGCACCTCGGGCTCCGCGGCGGCCCCGGCCGCGGTGAATTCGCCCGTCGGTGAGTACACCGTGGCCGTCAGCGAGAGGTCGGCAGGACCGGTCTCCAGCGCCGTCCGCAGCGAGGACCGCACACGGTCGTCGGGCACCGCCCGCCCGAACAACTCCACCGAGGCCGACCGCAGCCGCTCCAGATGGAGATCGAGGCCCCGGATCCGGCCGCCACGCACCTGGGCGGCGGTGAAGTGGGCATAGCCGGCGAAGGCGAGCGGCGCCAGCTCCTCGGCGGTCGCCGCCCGGCCGTTACGTTGAACAACAGAAGAGGTCATGCGTCACTCCAGCCGTACGGAATCGAGCGGAATGCTCGCTCAGGGCGCGACGTTAAGGCCTCACACCGGTGGGAAGGTCAAGTCCGAGGGGGCGGGGGGCACATGCTGATCGGGGAGTTGTCGCGGCGTACGGGAGTCAGCCCGCGGCTGCTGCGGTACTACGAGGAGCAGGGGCTGCTGGAGGCCGGACGCGGTCCGAACGGCTACCGCGACTACGACGAGGACACGGTGCTCACCGTGCGGCAGGTGCGTGCCCTGCTGGCCGCGGGGCTGTCCACGGAGGTGATCCGCGCGGTGCTGCCGTGCGCCCGCGGTGAGGCGCCGCAGTTCGAGATGTGCGTGGATGTGCGGGCCATCCTGGGGAGAGAGCTGGCGGCCACGGACGAGCGGATCGACCACCTCCGGCGCAGCCGCGGCACTCTCGCCGGCTATCTGTCGCCGGCGCCGGAACCGCCGTCGTAGCGGACCTTCGCCCGGTCCCGCCGTGCTCGTGACCGTCAGCCGTGGTGCCATGGGTCCATGGGCCATCTCCTCGAACGGACCGAGCACGAACGGAATGGGCCATGACCGGCACGCCGGCCCTGGCACCGTGTCTGCGTACCGTGCGGGCCGTGGTCCTCGACACCGACGGGGTCATCATCGACTCCGCCGGAGTGCACGCCGCGGCCTGGAAGGGCGCGTTCGACGCGTGTCTGTCCGCCGCGGGCATTCGGGCGCCCTTCGACGCGGTGGACGACTACCGCCGCTATGTCGACGGCAAGTCCCGCGAGGACGGGGCGGTGGCGTTCCTGCACGCGCGCGGACTCGACCTGCCCCTCGGCGATCCCGGCGACGGGCCGGGAACGGCCACCGTCCGGGCCGTCGCGGCACGCAAGGAGCGGCTGTTCACGCGGCGGCTGCGTGAGCACGGCGTCGACGTCTGGCCGGGGACCGTACGGCTGCTCCACGCGCTGACCGCCGAGCGTGTGCCGTGCGCCGCCGTCTCGGCGTCCCGGCACGCGACGGAACTGCTGACGTCCGCCGGGGTGCTCCCTCTGCTGCGGACCGTGGTGGACGGCGACGAGGCGCGTCGGCTGGGGCTGCCGGGCAAGCCCGACCCGGCGGTCTTCCTTGAGGCCGCGCGCCGTCTCGGGTTTCCGGCCGGGGACACGGCCGTCGTGGAAGACGCGCTGGCCGGTGTCGAAGCCGGCCGGCGCGGTGGATTCGGCCTGGTGATCGGCGTCGACCGGACGGCCGGGCCCACGAGCGCGGCCGAGCTGCGCGGGCACGGCGCCGATGTGGTGGTCGCCGACCCCGGAGAGCTGCTGACCGAGGGAGAAGGCCCGGGCAGCGCGAAGGAGACCAGCGCGGACAGGAGAGACGCGGACAGGACAAGCTCGGACAGGACAAGCGCGGACAGGACCAGGGCGGACAGGAGAAGCGGGTGACCACACGCGCCTGGACCTGGACCTACGAGGGCTACGACCCCGAGGCGGAGCGGCTGCGCGAGGCGCTCTGCACGCTGGGCAACGGCTACTTCGGCACCCGCGGCGCCGCGTCGGAGACAGCCGAAGGACCGGCGCACTACCCCGGCACCTACGCGGCGGGCTGCTACAACCGGCTGATCTCCACCGTGGCCGGCCGGCAGGTCGAGAACGAGGACATGGTCAATCTGCCCAACTGGCTTCCGCTGCGCTACCGCGTACGCCCGGAAGGGAACGCGCCGGGACCATGGCTCTCACCCGACGGCCCCCATCTCCTCACCCACCGGCAGAGCCTGGACCTGCGGCACGGCACCCTGACCCGCTGGTCGGTGTACGAGGACGCCGCCGGGCGGCGGCTGCGCGTGGAGCAGTGCCGGCTGGTGCACATGGGCGAGCCGCATCTCGCCGCGCAGCGCACCTCGTTCACCGCCGAGGGCTGGGCCGGAACGGTGGAGGTGGAGTCGGGTCTCGACGGCGATGTGCGCAACGCGGGAGTGGAGCGGTACGCCGATCTCGCGAACCGGCATCTGATCCATCTGCGTACCGGCGCCGAGCGCGACGACACCGTGGTGTGGCTGCGGTGCCGCACGGTCAACTCCGACATCCGGATCGCGCTGGCCGCCCGTACCCGCGTCCCCGACCGCCGTGACCTCGTGCCCCGCGCGCGGCTCACCGCAGGACAGGCCGTCCAGACCCTCACGATCCCCGTCGGGCGCGACGAGACGGTGTCCGTCGACAAGACGGTCGCGCTGTACACCTCCCGTGACCCGGCGATCAGCGGCCCGCGGATCACCGCCGTCCAGGAGGTACGGCGGGCCGCCGACTTCCCCCGGCTGCTGGCCTCGCACCACCGGGCCTGGGAACGTATCTGGCGGGAGGCGGCGCTGGACGTGCCGGGCGAGGCGGGCCGGATCCTGCGGCTGCACCTCTTCCATGTACTCCAGACCCTCTCCCCGCACACGGCGGGACTGGACGCCGGCGTACCGGCCAGGGGGCTGCACGGCGAGGCGTACCGCGGGCATGTCTTCTGGGACGAGCTGTTCGTCCTGCCGTTCTTGAACCTGCACTTCCCCGAGGTCTCCCGGTCCCTGCTCGGCTACCGCTACCGGCGGCTGCCCGCGGCCATCCACGCGGCGCGCAGCGTGGGCCGACGGGGCGCGATGTACCCCTGGCAGAGCGGTAGCGACGGGCGCGAGGAGACCCAGGAGCTGCATCTCAACCCGCGGTCCGGCCGCTGGCTGCCCGACCACTCCCGGCTTCAGCACCATGTCGGCTCCGCGGTGGCGTACAACGTATGGCAGTACTGTCAGGCCAGCGGCGACATCGAGTTCCTGCACACCGACGGCGCGGAGACGCTGCTCCAGATCGCGCGGTTCTGGGCGAGCAGCGCGGTCTGGGACCCGGCGCTCGATCGGTACCGCATCCTCGGTGTCGTCGGCCCCGACGAGTACCACGACGGCTACCCGGATGCCACCGTGCCGGGACTGGACGACAACGCCTATACGAACGTCACCGCCGCGTGGGTACTGACCCGGGCCCTCGAACTCTGCCGGACGCTGCCCCTCTCGCACCGCCAACAGCTCTTCGACCGCATCCGGCTCGCGCCGGCGGAACAGGAGGGCTGGGACGACATCGCCCACCGGCTTCATGTGCCCTACCACGCGGGGGTCATCAGCCAGTTCGCCGGCTACGGGGACCTCGCCGAACTCGACTGGGAGGGCTACCGGCGGCGGTACGGCGACATTCGCCGGCTGGACCGGATCCTGGAGGCCGAGGGCGATACGGCCAACCGCTACCAGGCCTCCAAGCAGGCCGATGTGCTGATGCTCGGCTATCTCTTCTCGCCCCGGGAACTCGCCGGGCTCTTCCGGCAGCTCGGCCACCGGCTCGACGACGACTCCTGGCGTGCCACCGTCGACTACTACCTCGCCCGCACCAGCCACGGATCCACGCTCAGCTCCCTCGTCCACGCGTGGGTGCTGGCCCGGGCCCGCCGCGACGAGGCGTGGACCTTCGCCGAGGAGGCACTCGCCGGGGACGTGGCCGACGTTCAGGGCGGCACCACGGCGGAGGGCATCCATCTCGGCGCGATGGCGGGCACCCTGGACTTCGTACAGCGCGGGCTGACCGGGCTGGAGACCCGGGACGACGCGCTGTGGCTGGATCCGGCGCCGCTGCCCCAGCTGTCGAAGTTCGGGGTCGGCATCCGCTACCGCAGTCACTGGGACGTGGATCTCCGGATCCGCGCCGAGCGGGTACGGATCGCCGTACCGGACGGAAGCGACGGTCCGGTACGCGTGGTGCTCGGCGGGGTCGAGTCCGTCATCGCCCCCGGCACCACACGCCGGCTCGAACTGCCCGGCAGGTGAACACGATCCGCGCCCGGTACGCGAGCGCGCCCGGCGTCCGGTGCGCGAGCTCGCCCCGCGCCCGGTAGGTGAGTCAGCCGGGGACGAGCACCGCGGCGCCGTTCACCCGCCCGGCCGCGAGGTCCGCGAGCGCCCGGTCGGCCCGGCTCAGCGGATAGCGGCTGATGGTGACGCGGATGCCGATGCGCTCGGCCAGGGCGAGGAAGTCGTACCCGTCCTGCCGGGTGTTGGAGGTGACGCTGCGCAGATTCCGCTCCTGGAAGAGATGGCGCTGGTAGTTCAGTACGGGAATGTCGGAGAGATGGATTCCGGCGATCGAGAGCGTGCCCGATCTGTCCAGGGCCTCCAGCGCCACCGGCACCAGATCACCCACCGGCGCGAACAGGATCGCCGAGTCCAGCGGCTCCGGCGGCCGGTCCCGGTCCCCAGCGGCCGACGAGGCGCCGAGTTCCATGGCGAGTTCCCGCGCCCGCGCGGACCGGGTCAGGACATGGACCGTGGCGCCCTCGGCCAGCGCCACCTGCGCGGCCAGATGGGCGGAGGCGCCGAAACCGTAGATCCCCAGACGCCCGCCGCGAGGCAGCGCGCTGCGGCGCAGCGAGCGATAGCCGATGATCCCGGCGCACAGGAGCGGCGCGAGCAGCGCGGCGTCCTGGTCCTCCGGCAGCCGGTAGGCGAACGCCTCGGGGACGACGGCCAGTTCGGCGAAGCCGCCGTCCGCGTCCCATCCGGTATAGAGGGACCCGGGGCAGAGATTCTCCTGCCCCGCCAGGCAGTAGCGGCAGGTCCCGCAGGTGCCGCGCAGCCAGGCCCCGCCGGCCCGGTCGCCGATGCCGAACCGCGTCACCCCCTCGCCGACGGCGGTCACCCGGCCGACGATCTCATGGCCGGGGATGGACAACGGGCGGTGCGGGGTGAGATCGCCCTCGGTCAGATGCAGATCGGTACGGCAGACACCGCACGCCTCCACCCGCAGCAGCAGTTCGCCGGGGGCGGGGACGGGCACGCGGCGACTCACCCGGACCAGCGGCCGTCCGGTGCTGATCGGCCCTGGGGTCTCGACGGCCCAGCCGTCCATGGTCTCCGTGGCGGGCGCGGGAACAGCCATACCCCCAGCCTGCGGCGCACACCGACCCCCGGCAAGCGGGCATCGCCCCGGCGGGTCTGATCCACGAAGACCGACCGGACGCTAGCGTTCGGTCGCGGTCGGGGGCGCGCTCAGCTGCCATACGCGCGCCGGGGGGACATTGCCCCAGACGGTGCGGTGGTCGACGGCATGGGCCCGCTGGAAGGAGTCGAGTACGTGCACGACTCCGCTGTGCCGGGCCAGACTCCGGGAGCTGCCGAACACCGCACGCAGCCTCGTGGTGCCGCGATAGCCGAAGTACGTCAGCCGGCCGCCCGGCCTGAGCGCGGTCAGATAGCGCGCGAGCAGGTCGGACACCTCGTCGGGGTGGAAGTTGGTGAACGGCAGCCCGGACACGATCACGTCGTACCGCGCCGAGGGATCCAGCTCCTGGACCGGCGCGGCGATCAGCCCGACGCGCTCCCCGAGGACCGCGAGCCGGGGGTCGGTGCGCAGGTCGGCCTTGAGTACGCGGGCGAAGCGCGGGTTGGACTCGACCAGGTCCAGGGTGTCCTCGGGACCGAGCAGATCGGCGAGGACCCGGGAGACCGCGCCCGTGCCGGCGCCGACCTCCAGCACGGCGCGGGGCCGCCCGGTACGGTCGGCCAGCGGCGCGGCGAGCGCCCGGGCGAGAGGGCGCCCGCTGGGTGTCACGGCGCCGGTCGTGCGGAATGTCCGCAGCGTCTCGGCGAAGAACAGACCCCGGTCGGCGATCCGCCGGGCCGGGGTACGCCGAGCCCGGGCGCCGACGGCCCGGGGTATGCCGGTGGATGAGATGCCGGACGGTGACGTGTCGGACGGTGACGTGCCGGGCGGCGAGGTGCGGACCAGCGGGGTACGGGGCGGTGGAAGAGCCATGCCGGTGACGCTAGGCAGCGGCCGGGGCCGCGGGATCGGCTGTTGTGCGACGGCGGTGTCCGACGAAAGTCGGGGGTCGCGATGTCCGTCCGGCGGGGGTGCGCGGCGTATCCGCGTCCCTAGGATGACAAGGTGAAATCCGAGCCCGGACGCAGAATGCCGCTGTGGGTGGAGGCACCGTCGGCGGTGGCACTCGCCCTGATGTCCGTACTGGAGGGCTACCGGTCGGCCGGCGACACGCTGGCGGATCCCGCGCCGTGGGTGGCGGTGATCGCCTCGTTCGCGGCGCTCGGCCGCCATCGGTATCCCCGTGCGGCGGCGGGGGTGGCGCTCGTGTCGGCGGCCCTGGGCGCCCTGCTGCCGCTGCTGGTGACGCTGTACCACTTCTCCTCGCGCGGCAGGCTGCGCGAGGTGTGGGTGTATCTGGGGATCCTCCTGACCGCGGGGCTGCCGTGGTTGGCCGTCGCGCTGACCCGGGGACAGCCGCTCTCCGGAGGCCGGCTGTCCAACTGGACCAACGCGAGCTTCGGCAACTCCGTGCTCATCGGGCTCGCTCTGGCGCTCGGCATGTGGCTGGGCAGCAGGCGCCGGCTGCTGGAAGCGCTGACCGACCAGGTGGAACAGCTGCGGGTGGAGCGCGAACTCCGCGCGGAACAGGCGAGACTCGCCGAACGGTCACGGATCGCCCGCGAGATGCACGATGTCCTCGCCCACCGGCTGAGCCTGCTGATGCTGCACGCCGGGGTGCTCCAGCTGCGCGGGGAGGGGATGCCCCCGGCCACCGTGGAGCGGATCGCCCTGCTGCGGAGCACGGCCGGGCAGGCGCTGGACGATCTGCGTGAGGTGCTCGGGGCGATGCGCTCGGACGAGCGTCCCGCCGGAGCGGACGGGACGGCCGGTGCCGCCGGAGCCCAGGGGGCGGCCGTGGCCGCCCCGGCGCTCCAGGACCTGGCGGAACTGCTCGCCGAGGCACGGGCCGCCGGCCAGCTGATCGAGTCGACGGTGGCCGGCGACGCGGGCGGTACCTCCACCGCCCACCGGCTGGCGGTGCACCGGCTCGTACGGGAGGCCCTGACCAACGCGCGCAAGCACGCGTACGCGGCGCCGGTCGTGGTGCGCGTGCACTACGGGCCGCCCGCCACCACGGTCGAGGTGGTCAACGGACCCGCCGGGGAAGCCCTCCCGGCAGCCGAGGGCCCCGACGCGCGGACGCCCGGTGGATACGGTCTGATCGGCTTGGCGGAGCGGGTCGCCGCGCTGGGCGGTCATCTGTACACGGGTGCCACCGGGGGCGGTTGGCGGCTCGCCGCGCGACTGCCGGTGGCCCCCTCCGACCTTTCCACGACGGCCGGCCTTCCCGCGACGGCCGGCTTGTCCACAACGGCCGGCTTCCCCACGAGAACCTCATGATCAACGTTCTGGTGGTGGACGACGACGCGCTGGTGCGGCTCGGTCTTGTCGATCTGCTGACCACCGATCCGGAACTGACCGTCGTCGGTGAGGCGGCTGACGGGCTGGCCGCCGTCGAGCAGGCGGGCCGGCACCACGTCGACATCGCGCTTGTCGACATACGGATGCCGCGTATGGACGGTATCGCCGCGACCCGCCGGCTGCGCGCGCTCCCGGCCCCGCCTCGGGTGATCACCCTGACCACCTTCGACCTGGACGAGTACGTCTATGACGCGCTCGCCGCGGGCGCGGACGGCTTTCTGCTCAAGGACACGGATCCGCTGGAGATCATCCGCGCGGTCCATGTGGTGGCGGCCGGCCAGGGCATGCTGCATCCCGCGGCGGCCCGTCGGCTGATCGACCGTTTCCACCATGCCGAGCGGCCCGCGGCGCTCGCGGCGCGCGCCAGGCTCGCCCGTCTCACCCCGCGTGAGACGGACGTACTGGCACGGCTCGCGCTGGGCTGCTCCAACGCGGAGATCGCGACGGCGCTCGGGATGCGCGAGAGCACCGTCAAGGCGCACATCAGCCGGATCCTCACGGCCCTTGGTGCCGGAAACCGTGTCCAGGCCGCCCTGCTGGCCAGGGACGCCGGGCTCGGCGCTCCTGGCTGAGTCCTGGCCGGGGGCCGGCTCCGCCGGCTGAGGACCCGACCGGGGCCACGCGTGGGCCCCGGGGCCGGGTGGGCTCCGGGGCCGGGTGGGCTCCGGGGCCGGGTGGGCTCCGGGGCTAGCCAGGTCAGCGGACCACGTCCACGAAGACCGGGTTGGTGTACAGCCAGGTGTCCACCCACGGGTCGCCGTCGCCGGGCGTGTGGGGAATCGGTCCGTGCGGATCGACGGCCGCGCCGAGGAACCCCGGGCCATGGCGCTTGCCGTCACTGCCGCGCAGCCGGAGGTAGCAGGACTCCTCGGCCCTTCCCAGCGGGATCCGCAGGGTGTACCGGCCGCGCCGTCCCGCCACGTCCGAGGTGTGCACCACGCGGGTGTCGGGCGCGCGCCAGGTGTCGGCGTCCTCGACCGGACCCCGTACCGCGCCGCGGATCACATCGAGATGGGCCAGCCGCGGCAGCTCACCGTGGTGGTTGCGGCGGGACGCCGTGGTGACGGTGACGGTCAGGAACAGACGCTCGCCGCGCCGCGCCCGCAGCCGTCCGCCGAGGGTGATCCCGCGCCCGGCGCCGTGCTCCGTGGTGACCCGTACGTCGATGCCGTCGACGAGCTGGCCGTGGTCGACCCATACGCGGCCCGCGCGCAGTCCCTCCATCACCTGCCGGTAGCCGTGCCGGGTCACCCCGACATGCGTCCGGCTGAACTGCCCCGGCCAGAAGTCCCCGCCCGGCTGAGGCTCGGTGGTGTTGACGGGGTCCGGCAGGCGTCCGACGTTGTCGAAGTTCCGGCCGGGCGGCCAGTCCCCGTTCTTCCAGGTGTCGTACGCGACCCGGTGGACATCGGAGTTGGACGTGATGGAGAACAGCCGGCCCTCGGCGAGCATCGAGTCCCACAGCCCGCCGACGGTCGCGGTCGCCCAGTCGAAGCCGCCGTACGTCACATAGGCGCCGGCCGGATAGCCCGGCCAGGAGTCCGCGGAGGGGGAGTTCACATACTCGCCGCGGACGCTGTGCGGCCCCGCCCAGCCGGGGAAGGCCCCCGCCTGCGCGCCGGGCGCGCCCTCCATGCCGATCATGATGTCCGGGGCGGCGTCCCGCCAGGCGCGCATCTCGTGCGGGGAGTCGATACCGAGGCGCAGCGGGTGGTTGGCGAGGACCAGCACATCGTCCACGTATCCGGTACGGCGCTGCTGGTCCAGCCACTTGAGGGCCTTGATGGCGTGTGCCTCGTTGCGCGGGGTGTCGGGGTGTCCGGCGGCACCGGCCGTGTACCCCAGCAGCTTTCCGTCGTACGCCTGCTCGAAACGGGTGAGGAGTTCGACTTCGTGGCGTCCGGGCGGCGAGAAGACCGTGCAGTGCTCGGCTCCCGGGATGTACCACTCAAGACCCTGGAAGATCAGCATGCGCCGGTTCTCGGCGCGCGCCCTGAGTATCTCGCGGTGCTCCGCCGCGGCGCCGCCGGGCAGGGTGTGGCCGATGTTGCTGTGCTCGGTGAGGACCAGCCAGTCCAGTCCGTACGTGGCGGCGGCGCGGGACAGTTGGGAGAAGGTGTACTTGGCGTCGTGGCTGTAGACCGAGTGCACATGGTGGTCGCCGACGAGATAGGCCAGCTCGGGGTCGCTCTGATGTCCATGGCGCCCGTCGTGCCCGCTCACGGCGGTCGCCGCCTCGGCCGTGGACGGGGTGAGCAGCGCGGCGCCGCCCGCGAAGGCGGCGCCGAACAGGCCGGCGGTACGCAGCAGTCCGCGCCGCGAGACTCCCTGCGCGTCCAGCGAGGCGGCGGGCACGTCGGGGTCCGCCCAGCGCGGCAGCCGCTGCCCGGAGTCGTGCCGGGACCCATGCCCGGAATCGTGGGCGGGCTCGTGGAGGGGGGCGTGCATCGCGTGGTTCTCCTTGTCGCGCGTCGGCTCACGGACCGAGAGCAAACTACGCGGGGCCGACGGGCGTTCAGGGGCCCATACGGCAATGACTGCGGTAATAACCCATGAATGCGCGACATCCCCTCAGTTGTCAGTCGCCAGTCGCCAGTCGCCAGTCGTCAGGAGCCAGGAGTCAGGAGCCAGGAGCCATGGGCCCGGGGACCGGCGTCATGAGGGGGCGGCGGGGACCGCGGCCAGGAGGTCCCGGACGACCGGCCCCGCGGAGGCGCCTCCGGTGACCCCCTTCTCGACGACACAGGCCACGGCCACGTTGCCGCGATGGGCCACCATCCAGCCGTTGTTGGGGACATCGTCGGCGACCTCGGCGGTGCCGGTCTTCGCGCCGACGTCGCCGGGCAGATCGGCCAGGACCGAGGCGGTGCCGTCGGTGACGGTGGCGCGCATCATCTCGCCCAGTCGCGTGACGACCTTCCGCGGCAGCGGGGTGGTGGCGGTCGTGTCCTTAGTGCCGCCCGTGATCGTGGGCTGGTGGAAGGTGCCGGACACCGCGGTCGCGGTGACGGACGCCATGATCAGCGGGTTGGCCTGCACTCGGCCCTGTCCGATCATCGAGGCGGCCTTCTCGGTCTCGTCACGGGGGACCGGTACGGAACCGTCGTACGAGGGAATGCCGACGCGCCACTCCTGGCCGACACCGAAGTACGTGCGGGCGACGTCCCCCAGTTCCCGGTCGTCGAGCTTGCCCCGCAGGCTGATGAACGCGGTGTTGCACGACTCGGTGAAGTCCTTCAGGAAGGTGGCGCCCCGGTGCTCGGAGGTCTCGACGTTCTGGAACCGCTTCCCGACGGTGAGGAATCGGGGGCAGTCCACGATGTCGCCCGGCGCGACCGCGTCCTTGACCAGCAGTGCGCCGCTCGTGACGATCTTCCAGGTGGAGCCGGGCGCGTAGGTGCCGGAGACGGCCCGATTGAACCCGGAGGACGGAGAGTTCGCCACGGCCAGGATCTCGCCGTTGTCGATCCGCAGCGCGACGAGCGCGGCGTCCTTGCCGTCGGCCCCGGAGGCGAGGGCCTTCTCCGCCGCGGACTGCCAGGTGGCGTCGATGGTGGTGGCGACGGGCCCGTCGGCGGGGCCCTCGGACTTCTCTCCGAAGGTGGCTTCCGTCCCCTTGACCTCCCCGGTGGCCCGGTCGACTCGGTGGACGGCACCGCGCGGACCCGAGCCCGCGGCGCCGGCGATCTGGGGCAGGACCGGGCCCAGGGAGGGATACGTATCGCCCGACAAGCGCTCCCCGTCGCGGTCGGTGACCTCGGGCCCCGCCGTGTCCTCGCGCTCCAGGCGGAACTTCTCCGAGCCGCTCAGCTTCGGGTGGACGAGTGACAGCGCCCAGTCCACCTTCCAGCCACCGTCGTCCTGCTCGCGCAGGGGCAGGGCCGAGGCGTACGTCCAGGTACCCAGCCCGGTGACGGGCATCCTGGCGGTGAAGGCGACGGTGACGGTGCCCTCCTCGCCGATGGTGGCCGCACCCGGGGTCAGGCTGGGCTTGCTGATGTCGAGCCCGCTGGTGAAGCTGCGCAGTACCCGCTCGGCCTGCTCGGGGCTGGAGGTGAGCGCCGCCGCCCGCGACATGCGGCCCGCCGCCCAGTCGGCCAGGAAGGCATGCGCGCGCGCCGTCGCCTCGGGATCGGGTTTCCGCGGCCCGGGGTCGAAGGGGCCCAGCTCCGCGGCGTACCCCGCGCCCACGACCAGCGCGACCGCGAGCCCCACCGCGGCTGTCGCGCGGGCTTTCCTGGCGGGCCTTCTGCCGCGACCGGTGACATGTTCGGTATCCGTCATCAGGGGACTCCTCGCAGGGGCTCGGCTCGTAACTCGTAACTCGTAACTCGTGACTCATGGCTGATGGACGGCGGCCGACGGCTCCTCGCGCATGTCTCCCGCGTCTCCCGCTGCGACAGCCGCTGCGACGGCCGTACAACAGCCGTTACGACGGGGCTATGACAGCCTGTCGGCGATCACGGACGCCGCCTCCGCGATCAGCTTGTCGTCGTGTTCGGCGTCCTTGGCGGCGCGGTTCGACATGATCGCCATGACGATGGGGGCGGAGTCGGGGGGCCACACCACGGCGATGTCGTTGCGGGCGCCGTGATAGCTGCCCGTTCCGGTCTTGTCGCCGACCACCCAGCCCTTGGGCACCCCGGCCCTGATGAGCGCGTCCCCGGTGGTGTTGGTCCGCAGCCACTGCGTGAGCTGGGCCCGCTCGGCCTTGTCGAGGACATGGTCGAGAACGAACGCGCGCAGATCCTCGGCCAGCGCGCGCGGCGTGGTCGTGTCCCGTGTGTCGCCCGGGACCCAGCGGCTCAGGTCGGGCTCGATGCGATCCATCCTGGTGACGTCATCGCCGATGTCCCTGAGTACGCCCTGGAGGCCCTTGGGCCCGTCGAGTTCGTCGAACAGCAGATTGGCCGCGGTGTTGTCGCTGTAACGGACGGCGGCGTCACACAGCTCCTTCAGGCTCATCCCCGTCTCGACGTGCTTCTCGGTCACGGGCGAGTTGGCGACCAGATCGTCCTTGGAGTAGGTGATCACCCGGTCCATGCCGCTCAGGGAGTACTTCTTCAGCACGGCACCGGCGGCCAGCGCCTTGACCGTGGAGGCGAAGGGGAACCGCTCGCCATCGTTGTACGCCACCTCGCGCCCGGTGCCGGTGTCGATGGCGTAGACACCCAGCCGCGCGTCGAACTTGCGCTCAAGTTCATGGAGCGCACCGGCGAACGGCTTCGCGGCCGGACTCGACTTCGATGTATCGGCGGACGGAGACGCCACGGCGGAGGACGCGGAAGAGACCGCGGTGGAAGCCGCGGACGCGCCCTGGCCGCACGCCACGAGCGGGACGAGGGCGAGCGAGGCCAGCGCACTGAGAACGGCGCGCCTGACACGGGTGTGCTTCATGGTTCGAACCTCCGGGGCGTCCCGCACGCGGGGCGCATAGGGGATGGAGTGACACCGCCCCATCCCGATGCGTGGTCGTGGTCGTGAGTGCCGGGACCACCCTCGCCTCCCTTCCGTCATGCGGTCCAATACGCTCATGCGCGGTTCCATGCCGATCTGGCATAGAGTGCGGGCTGTGGATCTGGTGGGAGCGTGTCGCGCGTTCGTCAGCGTCAGCGAGCACGGCAGTTTCACCGTCGGAGCGTCCGCTGCCCGGATGTCCCAGTCGGTGGCCAGCCGTCGCGTCGCCGCGCTGGAGGAGCACTTCGGTGAGCAGCTGTTCGAGCGCACGTCGCGACGGGCCGTCCTGACCCCCTTCGGCCGGGACATGCTGCCGGCGGCCAGGCAGCTCGTACAGACGGCCGAGGTGCTGCTGAACGAGGCGGCGGCCGTCAAGCGCAAACCCTGGCGGCTCGCGGTGCCCGGCATCTGCTCCACGGCCGGTCTCGCCCGTCTCGTCGCGGAGGCGCGGGGACACGGTGTCACGCTCGATCTCCGCGTCGCGGCGCCGGCCCGGCGCAGGGAGCTGATCCACGCCCAGCAGGTACGTGCCGCCGTGCTCGCGGTGCCCGCCGACGAGGCGACTTGGTCCGTTCCGCTCGGTCTCGCCGGTGCCCAGGATCCCGGCATCAGACGCGTGTACGTCGAGACGCTGCGCATCGGACGGGGCTCCCCCGGCCCGGCCCGCCGTATCTGGATCCAGCCGGAGGACGACGTGCCGCATATCCGTGACCCGCTGACGAGGCTGCGCGACGCGGTGGGGCTGCGGCCCGCCCAGCTCGTTGCCGCGGCCGATCTGACGACCGCCGCGGCGGAGGTCCTCTGCACCCACGACCTGTTGCTGTGTTCACCGGCACAGGCCGAGGAACTCGCCCTGAACTGGCGGCCCATCGGCGAGATCACGCTCAGCCGGGGGTTCGCCCTCGCAGCCGCGGCGGACGGCAATCCACAACACATCGAAGCGCGCCTGGGCGACGCCCTCGCCCGTCTCCTCGGCGCGGGCACCCGGGCGGGCACCTCGGGAGGGGCGGCGGCATGAACACCGAGGGACGACTGCTCAGCGATATGCGCCGGCAGCTGGGCGACGGCGGTCTGCACGGCTGCCTGCTCGTACGGGATCTGCACACGGGGGAGGAGCTGGGGATCGACCCGGACACCCAGCTGCCCGCCGCTTCCCTGGTCAAGGTCCCGCTCGCGCTGGCGACGGCGGAGCGCATCCGGCGGGGCGAACTCGACGGGGCGACGATGCTCGACGTGCCACCCGGGCGGATCACCACGCCGGGCCCCACCGGGCTGAGCCGATTCCGCCACCCCAGCCGGATCGCCATCGACGACCTGCTCTATCTGAGCACCTGTGTGAGTGACGGAACGGCCGCCGACGCGCTGTTCGACCTCACCCCGCCCGGACAGGTCACCGACATCCTCCACGAACTCGGCGTCCGCGGCCTCACCGTCCGGCACGGCATGCTCGAACTGTCCGACACCCCCGCGGAACGCTTCGACGCCGCCCAGGCCCATCTCGCCCACGCCCTGGCCATCGACGCCGGCACCGGCGGACGCGGACACCGGGTGCCGCAGCTCGACACCACCCGCGCCAACACCGGCAGCGCACGCGCGTATGTCGAACTGCTCCAGGCCCTGTGGACACCCTCGGCGATCCACCCCGAGGTGGCAGGGCGCGTGCGCGGTCTCATGGGCAACAACGTGCTACGGCACCGGCTCGCCCCGGACTTCAGCTCCGACGCCACCACCTGGTCCTCCAAGACCGGCACCCTGCTCAATCTCCGCCACGAGATCGGTGTCGTCGAACACTCCGACGGCCAGACCTTCGCCATCGCCGTCCTCACCGAGTCACTGGTCCCGGCCGGCACCCAACCCGGCGCCGACGCCCTCATGGCGCAGGTAGCACGCGGTCTGCGCGATCACCTCAGACAGCTTTAGGACGGGATCCGACGCCGCCCCACCCATCCGCGCGGCCTCTTACCCGTCTCAGGCCGCCGGGGACGGCTCGGCGGCGGGGGCGCGGCGCAGCGCGAGAACGGCGATGTCGTCCTGCTGATGTCCGGCGGCGAAGGTACGGGAATCCGCGTGGAGCGAGCGCGTGAGCCGGTTCGGCGGCAGCCCCGCATCCTCGGCGAGACGCTTCCTCAGCGGGAAGAACGTGCCGTCGGGCGCGCGCGTCTCGGTCAGCCCGTCGGTGCAGAGCAGCAGCGTGGTGTCGAAGGGGAAGTCGAACCGGGCGACGGTGCGGGCCCCGGGCGCCAGTGAGCCGAGGCCGAGCGGGAGATCGGCCTCATCGAGGAGTACGGAGACGGACGCGCCCGGTCCGACGAGATACGGGCGTGGGTGTCCGCAGCTGATGGCCTGCACCGTCGTGGTGTCGTCGATACAGAGGACCAGCGCGGTGACGAACCGTTCGGGTTCGTGGGCCTCGGCGGCGATGGAGTTGTGCCGTACGACGGCCTGCTCCAGGACCTCCACGAGTCCGGACAGCGTCCTCTCGCGGTACGCCGCCTCGCGGAACGCGCCGATCACGGCGAAGGCCGTGCCTATGGCGGGCAGCCCCTTGCCTTGGACGTCACCGATCAGTACGCGGGTGCCATAGGGCGAGGCCGCCAGGTCGTAGATGTCGCCGCCGACGAGCTTGTCCTCCTGGAGCGGCTCGTAGACACCGTCCATCAGCACCTGGCCGGTCAGCAGGGGAAGCGGTCTGAGGATGCTCCGCTGCATCGCGGTGGCGGTCGACCGCAGCCGCAGCATCTCGTTCTCGTGCCGGATCCGGTACCGGCAGCCCAGCACACTCAGCACACCGAAGACCACGGTGAGCGTCAGCGCCACGATGTCGTCGTTCCGGCTCTGCTCGGGGTGGTACAGCAGGGACAGCGCCATCGCGGCGGTGGACCAGCACGCGGTGAACACCGTCTGCCGGACGCTGCAGAAGGCGGCGGCGAACGCGGGGAGGAAGACGAGCAGGCTGATCAGGCGCAGGCCGGTACCGGTCAGCACGCCGAGCACCAGGATCAGCGCGGTCAGCCCCACCACCCAGAGCAGTACGGCGCCGTTCGACGGCCGACGTGCCCGGGGGCTGTCCGGATCCGCCGGCTCGTCGGCCCTGGTGGCCACACCGCGCTCCCTTCGCCGTCGGACTCTCCCCCCACCTTCGGTCCGGGCCCTCCGGCTCGCGAGCGGCGAGGAGCACACGTGTGATCACGGCGCGGGGGGATCGCGGTACGACCGCCCTGCCGTGCCCGCGGTCGCGTTCCGCCGCGGGCACGGCCGGTGCCACTACCGCGGATCGGTCACCGCAGATCGATCTGGAACACCTTGTCCGCGCCGGCCGGCTCACCGCCGTTGGCGTCGGCGTTGGTCGTCGCCAGCCACAGGGCGTTCTGGCCCGGCAGCTTCTCCACCGTCCGCAGCCGGCCGTACTGACTGGCGTAGTACGCGACCGGCGTGCCCGTGCCCGTGCCGGTGACCGGTATGCGCCACAGCCGCTCGCCGCGCAGCGCCGCCAGATAGAGCGCGCCGTCGGCGAACGCGACCGCGCTGGGGGAGGCCTCGCTCGTGGTCCACTGCCGGGCGGGGTTGGTCATGCCGGCGGTGGTGCAGCTGCCCTCGCAGACCGGCCAGCCGTAGTTCTTGCCGGACTCGATCAGATTCAGCTCGTCGAACCTGGTGTTGCCGAACTCGGCCTCCCACAGCCTGCCTTGAGCGTCCCAGGCGAGCCCCTGGGGGTTGCGGTGTCCGAGGGAGTAGACGAGCGTGCCGAAGGGGTTGCCCGGCGCGGGCCTGCCGTCGGGCGTCATCCGCAGGATCTTGCCGCTGAGGGAGCTCGCGTTCTGCGCGAGGTTCGCGTTCTGGGCGTCGCCCGTGGTGGCGTAGAGATAGCCGTCCGGGCCGAACTTGAGGCGCCCGCCGTTGTGATAGCGGTTCTTCGCGATACCGCTGACCAGCACGGTGTAGCCGCCGAGCGAGGAGCCGTCGTAGGTCATCCGGACGATGCGGTTGTCACTGGACGACGTGTGCATCAGATAGATGTAGTGGTCGCTGTTCCAGTTCGGCGAGACCGCGATGCCGAGGAGTCCGCCCTCGCCGCCGGTGGTCACGACATTGGGCACGGTGCCGACCTCGGTCCTGGTGCCGGACTGTGTGAGCTTGAAGATCTTGAACGAGTCCCGCTCGGTGACGAGCGCCGCCCCGTCGGGCAGCCAGCTGAGCCCCCAGGGGACGGTCCAGCCGGACGAGACCGTCCGGATGGCGGACGGAACGGAGTCGATACCGCTGTCGGTCTGTGCCGTGGCGTTTCCCGTGCCGGCGGTGGCGAGCAGGCCGGCGGTCACCGCGGTCGCGGCGGCGACGGCGGTCAGTGCGGTGGGCAGGAGCCTGCGGGCGGTGTGGGGGTGGCGTGCCATGGAGCGGCCCTCCTGAGGGGGTCGGTACGGCTGGAACGTCGCGCGGGCCGGCGGATGTCCGGCCGCTGCTGACGAGCACCTGACAAGAACTCGGGCTCCTGAGGAAACGTAGGAGGTGTGTCATGGCCGGTCAAGGGCGGCGGGCACGCGGTCCAACGCGCGTTCGGATTGGGGTGGTTGGGGCGGATGTATACGGTCTTCTCACCCGTCCGGCCCACACCCGCTACCCGAACAGGTGGTTTGGCTTTCGCGTCCGTCTCCCGCGGTGACGGCGTCCGGCAGTCTCCTCCCGTGCCGGACAGCCCGGCCCGAATCGTGTCAGGAGAATTCATGTCGGCATACAAGCTGAACTGGGTCGCCGCGGCCGCCGCTCTCGCGGGAACGATGCTTGTCGCGTCGATGACGCCGACCGCGTCCGCGCAGCCGGACGCGGAAAGGGCGGCCAGGAGCGACAGGACGGAGAGGGCGGTCACCGTTCAGCAGCTCAGCCTGCGTCTGGCGGCCGACCCCAGCCAGGTGGCCAATGTGAAGGGCGGCGGCAGCGCGAACGGTACGCCGGTCATCCAGTGGCCCTGGTCCGGCACCCCGAACGAGCGCTGGGAGGCCACGGCCAAGGGCGGCGGCTACTACCAGTTCGCGTCCCGGGAAAGCGGAAAGTGCCTGAACGTCAAGGGCGGTGGGAACGCCAACGGCACCGAGGTCATCCAGTGGACCTGCGGCAACGACGCCAACGCGCTGTGGAAGTTCGTCCCGAAGGGCATCGGTTACGAGCTGGTCGTCAAGTCGAGCCAGAAGTGCCTCAACGTCAGGGGCGGTCTCGGCCAGGGCAACGCCCTGATCCAGTACACCTGTACCGGCGTCGCCAACGACATCTGGCTGCCCGTCTGGGAGCACTGACGGCCACCCCGCGCCGTACCGGTCCGGCTCGCTGACGAGCGGCGGGACACACGTCGCGGGTGACCCCGAGACCGGCTCGCGGAGGGCCGCCGACAGCGTCGGCGGCCCTCTGTGGTTCCGGAGAGGGACGGCGAGGCCTCAGCGACGGGCCTGGACGAGCGCGTGTGTGCCGCTGGTGCGCCACGGCTTCCCGCTCGCTTCGAGGCCGTCAAGTGCCCGGGCGTCGAGGCCGACGATCACATCGGACTTGAGGGTGCGCAGCGCCGCCACGGGACCGGGGAAGTACGCGGTACGGCCGGCGAACGAGGACGTCGGCGCCCAGTACCGGTCGCCCACGAGACGGCGGTAGTTGAGATCGCCCTTCAGGACCGTCACGGTGGCGCCCGCGAGGTCATGGCGCAGATCGTCCGGCATCGCGCTGTACGGCAGCGGCGCCCGGAAGAAACCGTGCGCGCGCACCGCGAGCCGTCCGTCCGCCATGGCCGACCAGAGCCGTTCGCCGGTCCCGGCCGCGTATCCGGACGCCGCGCCGAGCCGCCGCAGACCGTCGATGACATCCGTCATCGTCGCGTCGGAGACGTAGTACGGGTACGGCTTGACATGCAGGACGGCGCGGGCGGCGCGGCCGGTGTGGAGCAGATGGTCGAGCAGCACGAGATCCGGGATGAGTTCCCGGCCGGCGTTGTCGGCGATCAGATGCACCGTACCCGCCGCGCCGACGGGCAGCAGCGACCACAGCAGCGGGCCGTCGTCCGCGACCAGGCGCGGGTCCGTACCGCTGTCGGCGGGTACGGAGCCCGAGGCGATCCGGAAGCCGAGGTCGGCGCGGTTGCCCCAGAGCGAGGCGTGCGCCAGCGCGAGCGCCTGTTCGTCCGCGGGCCGTCCGGCCAGCCCGTCGAGAGCGGCGAGTTCGTCGTCCACCGCCGGGCCGCGCAGCTCGGCGGCTTTGAACGGGGCGAAGGGGTCGACGCCCCGCCACGGGCCGTCGGTGAAGTAGCCCATGGCGTCGAGGAGTACGCGGTAGAAGTAGCTCTCGGACCACAGGAACGGTACGTCGAACCAGGACCGGCCGAACCAGGAACCCCCGGCGGGGTCACGCCCCCAGGTCTCCCACTGGGCGCGGTCGTGCGCCTCAGGAGCGAGCGGCTCGATCACCCCGTCGGTGACCGAGCGCAGCAGGGCGTCGAGCGCCCGGTGCTGTGCGGGGGTGCAGGGAAAGGCGTCGCGTACCTGCTGGATGAGCGCCGGATGGCGGTCGGCCAGCACCCCCCGGGCGAAAGAGCCCGGCTCATTGCCCAGGATCACGGGTGCGTCGTCTGGTGCGGGCATCGCCTTCACATACTCCTCGCTCGGCCGTCCGGCGCGGCCCCGTCGAGCCGCCGTCGTCGGCCGTCCCCGGGACCACCACCGCACCGTACCGGTGGCGGCTCACGCCCACAGCGCCCCGGCGAGGGCGACCCCGGCGAAGGCCGCGCCCAGCCCGGCCACCACGCTGCCGAGGACATTCGCGGCGGCGTACAGCCGCGCGCCGTCCTCGGCGAGCCGCAGCGTCTCGTAGCTGAACGTCGAGTACGTCGTCAGCGCGCCGCACAGACCGGTGCCGAGGAACAGCTGCGTCCGCGAGGACGCGGCCCCGGCGGCGACCGCTCCGGTCAGCAGCCCGAGGATCAGACAGCCCACGACGTTGACGGCGAAGGTCCCCCACGGGAAGACGGAGTCGTGCCGGCGCTGGAGGCTCCGGTCGGTCAGAAAGCGCAGCGGGGCGCCGATGGCCGCCCCGGCCACGACCAGCAGCCAGTTCACCGCGCCTCCCGCCGGCCGGCATGACGGACGACCTCGCAGCTCTCCAGCGTGACCAGACCCTCGCGGACCAGCTCGTCCAGGCGCGGGAGGAAGCCCCGGATCTTCTCTTCGGTGTCCACGATCACGATCGCGACCGGCAGGTCCTCGCTCAGCGACAGCAGCCGCTGCGTATGGATCAGCGAGGACGCGCCGAACCCCTCGATCCCGCGGAACACACTCGCGCCCGCCAGCCCCGCCCGGTGCGCCCGGTGCACGATCTCCGTATAGAGGGGTCTGTGGTGCCACACATCGGATTCACCGATGAGGACCGTCAGCCGCAGGGCGCTGCCCATCAGCCCGTTCATGTCTGCCTCCACGCGACTACGCGGCGCGTCACCCACACCGCACTCCACACCGAGGCGAGGGCCGCCACCAGCGTCAGTCCCAGATACGCCATGCCTGTGGCGGGCCGCCCCGCGCCCACCAGGAGCCGGATGTCCACCGCGTAGGTCGAGAACGTGGTGAACCCGCCCAGCACGCCGGTCCCGAAGAACGGTCTCACCAGCCGGTGCGCGGCCCACACCTCACTGATCACCACCATGAACACGCCGATCACCACGCACCCCACCACGTTCACGGTCAGCGTGGTCCACGGAAAAGCGCCGGGAGGGGTGGGCCACAGGAGGGACGCCCCGTAGCGGGCCGCCGCGCCGATCGCACCGCCGAGCGCTACGACGGCCACCACCGGCCCGAGCGCTCTGGCCCCCGCGCGCCGCCGCTCGGCGCTGGACGGACCGGTATCGGGTTCGGGGGGCTCGTTCATCCCTGCGGGGCGGGGGCCTTCCAGCGGCATACGTCTCCTACTTGCCGGGCACCCGTGCGCGGGCGCGCTCCTTCGCAAGCAGGGACCGTTGGCGGTATGTCACCGCGGTTCGGGTACGGCGGGCCCCACCGCCGTGTGGTCGCCCGTCGGGGCCCACCACTGCCTCCAGGCTAGCGTCATGGCACCAGTGGCGCCGATCCGGGCCGTGAGCGGTCCGGTCACGGCTCTACGCACAAGGCCGGAGGCGGCTCACAGCCCGGGACCGCCATGGCGCGTGTACTGGTCGATCAGCTTCGTACGCGCCACCTCAAGACGGCGGGCCAGGATCTCCGCGATCGACCGGGTCAGCGCGTAGCCGAGCGCCGGATCGTCCTCGCACAGGGTCCGTACGGCGTGCCCGTCGAACTCCAGGGTGCGCACCGGACTGAACGCCTCCGCCCCGAAGTGCCAGCGGTGCGGCGGGAACAGCCAGGACCAGCCGAGCAGATCCCCGACACCGAGCGTATCGACCAGCACCCGCCGGCGGCCGGGTACGTACATGTCCAGCGAAACGGCGCCCGAGCGGATCACCCAGAACCGGTCCGCCGGATCCCCCTCCTCGAAGATCCTGGTGTCCTGGGGGAAGGAGACATAGCGGGCCTGTCGCATCAGGAGCTCGCTGTGGCCGGTGGGAAGCACCGTCAACAAACGCGTCGCGGGAGCCATGGTGGGGTACCTCCTTGCCGAACCGCGTGACCGGGCCGGACGGGACATACGGCGCATACGGCCATATCTCAGATGGTATCCCCACCGTATCGCCTGCTCGGAACCGTATGACCTGCACGGAAGCGGTGATGTCACCGTGTGTGAGTGGCGCCGCGCGGACAGTGCCGGGCCGCCGGCGATCCCGTACCCCGGCCGAGACCGGCCCCTCGGGGCTGCGCGATCATACGGATACGCCGTGACCTCGGCCGCGTCGTGACCGGACCTTCGTCGTGCACAGAAAGCAGGAGAGTTCGTTGAAGCAGCCTCCCTATCTCGCCGCCGCCGACCGCTACGACGGCATGCGCTTCACGCGCTGCGGTCACAGCGGGGTACGCCTGCCGCGGGTCTCGCTCGGCCTGTGGCACAACTTCGGCGGCACCGCACCGCTGGAGAACCAGCGCGCCGTGCTGCGCCGCGCCTTCGACCGGGGCGTCACCCACTTCGACCTCGCCAACAACTACGGTCCGCCCTACGGCAGCGCGGAGGCGAACTTCGGCACGCTCTACGCGCAGGACTTCCGTCCCTACCGCGACGAGCTGTTCCTCTCCACCAAGGCGGGCTACGACATGTGGCCGGGCCCGTACGGCGAGTTCGGCTCGCGCAAGCATCTGCTGGCGAGCCTCGACCAGTCACTGACCCGGATGCGCGTCGATCACGTCGATCTCTTCTACTCCCACCGGTTCGACCCCGACACTCCGCTGGAGGAGACGGTGGGGGCGCTGGACTCGGCCGTACGCCAGGGCAAGGCGCTGTACGCCGGGCTGTCCAACTACCCGCCCGAGCAGATGGCACGGGCCGCCGGGATACTCAAGGACCTCGGCACCCCGCTGCTGATCAACCAGCACCCCTACAACCTCCTGGACCGCGGCATCGAGCACAACGGTCTGATCGCCGCCTCCGCCGGGGTGGGCGCCGGGGTGATCGCCTTCTCTCCGCTGGCCCAGGGGCAGTTGACGGACCGTTACCTCGACGGCGTGCCCGCCGACTCACGGATGGCCGTGGGGCACTTCCTCAAGCGGGACGCGCTCAGCGAGCGGAAGCTGACCCTGCTGCACGCGCTCAACAAGCTCGCGGGCGAGCGCGGACAGACCCTGGCGCAGCTGGCGCTCGCATGGGTGCTGCGCGACCCGCGCGTCACCTCCGTCCTCATCGGCGCCAGCAGTGTCGAGCAGCTGGACCAGAACCTCGGAGTGCTGAACGCCACCGCCTTCGAGGAAGCGGAACTGGCCGCGATCGACGCGCTGCTGACGGACGGGTGACGGGATCGGGGGCCCCGCGCCGACGCGCGGTGGCACATCCGCCGGACAGCTGCTTCCGGCACGTATCCCCATATCACATTCCACGTCATCCCAGGTGTTGACGTGCTCCCAATCCGTGACGGACCATCACATGAGGGTGCCCGACGGGGAGTTGGGCACCGTGGTGTCGAAGGAGCGGTCCATGGGGAAACTGGCCAAGAGCGACAGCGCATCACGACCCAAGCCGACCACCATCAAGATCCGACGTCTCGACCGGAGAGAGACCACGGGCGACAGCAATTCGACCGGTTCCTGAACGGGCCGCTGTGCCGGGTCGCTATCTCACCGTCGACGAACTGACCTCTCGCGCCCGGGGCCTGGCCGCGGCACACCCGGACCGCGCCGTCCTGCGGCGCATCGGCTACTCACGGGCCGGGGAGCCCATACGGCTGCTGTCCATAGGGCGGGGGAGCCGGCACGCACTGGTGGTCGCGGGGCCGCATGCCAATGAACCGGTCGGCGGCATGACGGCCCTGCGACTGGCCCGGTATCTCGCCCGGCCCGACCGGCCGGGCCGGGCCATGGACACGACCTGGCACTTCGTCCTCTGTCTCGATCCCGACGGAGCCCGCCGCAACGAGCGATGGCTCAAGGGCCCGATGACCTTCGCCCAGCACTACCGCCACTTCTTCCGTCCCGGCTTCGCGGAACAGCCCGAGTGGCTGCCCACGGAGCCCGGGACGGAACCGATGCCCGAGACCCGGGCCCTCCTCGGCCTCCAGGACGAGCTGCGGCCCTACCTCCAGTGCTCGTTGCACGGCGTGGACGTGGGCGGCAGCTTCGTCCAGCTGACCCGCCGGCTGCCCGGCCTGCCGGAACGGCTCGGCCGCTCCGCCGCCGATCTGCGGATACCGGTGGAGCTGGGACCGTACGACGCCTTCTTCTGGCCGAGCCCCGGGCCGGGCGTCTATGACATGCCACGGCCCCAGGAGACGGATCAGTTCCACTCCCTGCCGGCGGCCACCGCCACCTCCACCTGGTTCCATCCGCACGGGTACGGCACCGTCACCGCGGTCATCGAAGCGCCGATGTGGGGGGTCGAGGAGGTCGGTGACACCTCGGCCCACCCCGACCCACCAGGCGCCCTGGAGATCATCAGCCAGGCACTCCGCCAGGACGCGCTGTTCCTCGCCGGTCTGCTGGAGCGGGTACGGCCAGGTCTGCCCGGCACCGTGGGGCCGCTGCTCGCACCGGTCGAGGAGTACCTCGCCATCTGCGGGGGGCTGGCCGACGAATGGGCGCCGGAAGCGGCCCTCCGCGAGCAGGGCGGACTGCCGCCGCTGAACCGGGCGCGGATCATGGCGCTCCGGATCGCCGCCCGGCGGCTCGTCGTCCGTACGGCGGGGCTGCTGCACCAGATGCTCGTGGCCGGTGACGACCCGGAGGGCGCGGAAGTGACCGACGTACGCGCCTCCCTGGACCTGTTCCTCACCCGGCGCTGCGACGCGTTCGAAGCGGACTGCCGCGCCCGCTGGATCCCGGTCCATGACCAGGTGGAGCACCAGTTCCGAATCGTGCTGGCAGCCTCCGAGCTGGCCGCCCGGTTCAGGGAGCCGAGGGCGGTAAGGGCGTGAAACCGGAGGGGCCCCCGCCGCCGGTGTCCGGCTTACGGCGCCCCCGGGTCAAGCCCGAGCACCGGGCCTACCGCACCGTGGACGGGAACGTACGGATCGGGAGCGTGGTGTACGGGATCGGCGCCGAGGTCGCCGACCCCGACGGCTGGATCTGGACGCTGACCGAGGCGCTCGACGGGACCCGCGGCCAGGCCGAGTCGGTCCACGAGGTGCTCGCCCGCCACCCGGGCGTCGAACCGGACGCCGTCGTCCAGGCGATCGCCGAGCTGTACGAGGCCGGATTCCTGGAGGACGCCGAGGCGGAGCCGCCGGACACCCTCACCGACGAGGACCGCGTACGGTACAGCCGCGGGGTGACGCTGTTGCGGTGGATGGATCTGTCACCGCACGCCACCGCCTGGGAGTTACAGGCCCGGCTGCGCTCGGCCCGTGTCCTGCTGCTCGGCCTCGGGGGGACCGGAGGCTTCGCCGCCCAGGGCCTGGTGGCATCGGGCGTGGGCCGGATGCACTGCGTGGACGGCGATGTCGTGGAGCTGTCCAATCTCAACCGGCAGCCCCTCTACCACGAGAGCGACATCGGCCGGTCCAAGGCCACCGCCGCCGACGCGGCCCTGCGGGCGGTCAACTCGCGGGTCGCGCTGACCACGGAACACCGCGCGGTCCGCGGTCCCGACGACATCGCCGCGCTGCTCGCGCCCGGCTACGATCTGCTGCTGCTCTGCGCCGACCGCCCGCCGGAGATCCGCCGCTGGGCCAACCGTGTCTGTCTGGCCGCCGGAATCCCCTGGCTCGACGCGGGCTACCGCGGACCACTGGTCACGGTGGGCGTCCACGCGCCCGGCCGCGGGGCGTGCTGGGAGTGCCACCGCGCGGGCGAGGTCGACCGCCGCGATCTGCGGCTCGCCGCCGGCCAGGACGAGGAGGCCGCCTCGCCCCGGATGGAGTGGAACCCCGTCAACGCCGTGACCGCCGGTCTCTCCGGTCATCTCCTCGTCCACGCGGCGATCGCACTGCTCACGGGCGTACCGGAGATGGAACCGGGCTTCCGCTTCGGCCTCAATCTGATGGCGCTCTCCGAACCGGTGGAGGAACGGTACGACCGCAGACCTGACTGCCCGGCCTGCGGTACGCCACGCGCCGTACGACGGCCGGCCTGAGCCCAGCGGATCGAAGGCCCGCGCCCCTCCCGCGAACGCGTGCGCATCGCCCCGCGGTTGTCGCTACTCCTGGAAACGCCGTCGCGCAGTCGAACGGCCGAATTCGTGCTGATTCGGGTCCACTCGGGGCGCTCCGGGGCTACCCTCAACACTTGACCTGCGCACTGTTCGAGAAAGCGAGGGATGCCGGTGTACCGGCCGGATGACTCGGTCACCCTCCCGCTGCTGGAGCGTGAACCCGAACTCGCCGCGGCGGCCAACGCCGTGGACGCACTGTGCGGAAGTAAACGCTCCGGCGGACTGCTCGTCTACCGGGGCGCCGCCGGGCTCGGTAAGACGGCGCTGCTCTCCGAAGTGCGCCGACTCGCCACGGGGCGTTGCGCGGTGTGGTCCGCGCGCGGCGGCGAGACCGTCACCTCCGTTCCCTTCCATGTCGTACGGCAACTGCTCCAGCCCGCGCTGACGGACGCCGAATCCGCTTCCGTACCGGCGTCGGAACCGGCGTCGGAACCGGCGGACGGTCCCACGGACGCGCGGGAACTGCTCGGCGACCGCTACGAGATCGTCGGCCCGGCCCTCGGCATAGCGCCTCCGGGCGAACAGCACGCCGACCCGCAAGGGGTCAGGGACGGGCTGGACGTCCTGGTGGAGCGGCTCGCGGCGGTCCATGGACCGCTCGTCCTCCTCGTGGACGACGCGCAGTGGGCCGATCTGGAGACCCTTGCCTGGCTCACCTCCTTCGCCGAGCGCCCGGCCGGTGGACTGCCCGTCCTCATCGTCGTCGCGTACCGCACCGAAGAGGCCATCGGCGAGACCGAATGGTTTCTTCAGAAGATCGGCGTGGCGGCGAAGCTGCTCGTCACCCTGAGCGAGCTGACCTCCGACGCCACGGCCGAGCTGGCCCGCGCCGCACTCGGCGAGCACGCGGACGATCCGTTCTGCCGCGAGGTCTGGGCGGTGACCGGCGGCAACGCGTACGAGACCGTCGAACTGCTCGCCAAGGTGCGGGACAGCGGCCTCGAACCCATCGAGGACTTCGCCGGCGAACTGCGCGCCCTCGGCGCTTCGGCACGCGGCACCGGTCTCATCGCCCGGCTGGAGGAGCTGGGCCCGGCCACCACCCGCTTCGCCTGGGCCGCCGCCATTCTGGGCACCGACATCTCACTCGATCTGGCGATCTCGCTGTCGGGTATGAGCCACGAAGAGGCCGCCCAATGCGCGGAACGGCTGCGGGCCGCGCGCATCCTCGTGGGGACGGACCCACTGGAGTTCGTCCACCCGCTGATCGCGGGCGCCGTCTACCGGGCGATCCCGCCGGGTGTGCGCACCGCCATGCACGGACTCGCCGCCTGGGCGGTCTCCCGCAGCGGCCGGGGATCCGCGGCCGCCGCGCCGCACCTCCTCGAAGTACATCCGGACGGCGACCCCGAACTGGTCGAGCAGCTGCGCGAGGCCGCCGCCGAACATCTCGCGGTGGGAGCGCCGGACGCCGCCCGTCGCTGCCTCGAACGCGCCCTGGTCGAACCGCCGTTGGAGACCGTGAGGCCACAGGTGCTGTACGAGCTGGGCTGCGCCACGCTGCTCACCTCACCGGCCACCACGGTCGGACATCTGCGCGCCGCGCTCGACACCGCACAGCTGGACGAAGGCCTGCGGGTGGATGTGGTGTTCCGGCTCGCCCAGGCGCTGACACACAACAACCAGACCGGAGACGCCGCGCATGTGGTGGCCACCGAGGTCGCGCGTACCGAAGAGGGCCCCGACAAACTGCGGCTCCAGGGCGCCCACTTCCTCTGGGAGGGCGTGCAGGCCATCGAGGAGAACGGCCCTGAACGCTCACGCCGGCTCGCCCGGCTGGCGGACGGGCTCACGGGACGTGACAACACCGAACGTGTCCTGCTGATGCTGCGCGCGTTCGACGGTACGGCCCGGGGCGAGAGCGCAGAGGAGAATGTCCAGATCGGTGAACGCGCCCTGATCGACGGCCGGTTGGCGCCAGGCGTCGGCTGGGCCGACACGGCGTGGGGCTTCGAACCACCGGCGCTGCTCGGTCTCTCGTATGCCTTCGCCGACCGGCTCGACCGCGCGGAGAGCCTGTTCCAGGAAGGGCTGCGGGCCTTCGAGATCTCCGGCTGGAGCGGTGGCCATCTGGCCTTCGCCCATGCCCTCGTCGGCTACGGTCACCGCAGACGCGGCCGGCTCGCGGATGCCGAGACGTATCTGCGCGAGAGCCTGCGGCTGGCCGACCGGGTCGGCAACGGCCTGCCGATGCACTGGGACGCGGCGTGCATGCTGATCGACACCCTGCTCGCACGCGGCCATGTCGACAAGGCCCTTGAGGCGGCCGAGCGTCACGCGTTCGCCCCGCCGTACTCCTCCTCGATCGTCATCCCCGACGCGTCGAGCGTGCGGGGCCGGCTGCTGCTCGCCCTCGGCCGTACGAAGGAAGCCGTCGCCGAACTGGAAGCCGCGGGACAGGCGTTGACCGCGCGTGGCCGTCACAACATCGTCATGGCTCCCTGGGCGTGCGACCTCGCGCGTGCCGTCGCCGACGACGATCCGCGCCGTGCGGCCCATCTCGCCTCGTACGCCAGGGACCGGGCGGAACGCTTCGGCACGCACACCGCCATCGGGGTCGCGCTGTGCTGCGCCGCGTCCCTGAAGGAGGGCGCGGAGAAGGTCGAGCTGCTGGCGCAGGCCGTCGCTCATCTGGAAGCCTCACCCTCCGCGTACGAACTCGCCGTCGCCCGGGTGGAGTACGGCGTCGCCGCCGGGTTCCCGGCCGAGCTGGCCTGTGGTCTCGAACTGGCCGAGAGCTGTGGCGCGGACGGTCTGGCGGACCGGGCGCGGCGGGCGATGGACGCCCGCCCGGCGCCTCACTGACGTCCGGCGCCGGAAGGTACGCTCCTTCGGGCAGCCGCCGTCACGTACTCACAGGAGACCGGAACCCTTGTCACAGCAGCCCGACCCCTCGGCCCCCACTCCTCGCGAGGGGGCTCACGGTCCCGGTCCCTCGGGCCTCGATCTACGGGCCGACTGCGCGAACTGCTTCGGACTCTGCTGTGTCGCGCTGACCTTCTCGGTCTCGGCGGACTTCCCCGTCGACAAGGACGCCGGGGAGCCCTGCCGCCATCTGCGGACCGACTTCCGCTGCGGTGTCCACCGCACCCTGCGGGAACGGGGCTTCCAGGGGTGCACGGTCTACGACTGTTTCGGCGCGGGCCAGAAGGTCTCGCAAGTCACCTTCGGCGGACGGGACTGGCGCTGGGCGCCGGAGAACGCGGAGCGGATGTTCGCCGCGCTTCCCGTGATGCGACAGCTCCAGGAACTGCTGTGGTACCTCGACGAGGCCCTCACGCTTCAGCCCGCCCGGGCACTTCACGACGCGATCCGCGACGCCCTGGACGAGACCGAGCGCCTCACCCGGAGCACCCCCGAGGCCCTGCTCGAACTGGACGTGGCCGCGCGGCGCGCGGCCGTCAACACCCTGCTGCTGCGTACGAGCGAGCTGGTGCGGGCCCAGGTCCGGGGCAAAAGGAAGAACCGCAGGGGCGCCGACCTCTTCGGCGCGAAGCTCAAGGGCGCGGATCTGCGCGGCGCCGATCTGCGCGGGGCATATCTGATCGCCGCCGATCTGAGAGGGGCCGATCTGCGCCTCGCCGATCTGATCGGCGCCGACCTGAGGGACGCGGATCTGCGGGGCGCCGATCTGACGGGCAGCATCTTCCTCGTCCAGACCCAGGTCAACGCGGCGAAGGGGGACGCGGCGACCGGACTCCCGCCGTCGCTCGCCCGCCCGGCCCACTGGTAGGCCCCTCTCAACAGACGGGTGTCGGCGGGTGTCCGGCCCCCTCCGCCGACCGGCGCGCTCAGTGGATGATCTCTTCCTCCTCCGGCCGCCGACGGCCCGAACGCCGTACGACGAAGAGTCCGACGGCCGCGAGACAGGCCGAGCTCACGAAGGCGGCGGGCACCAGAAAGCCCGACCCGGAGTCGTTGTGCTCCTCCCGCGCGACGCTCACCGACCGTGCTCCCGGCGCCGCACCCGCCACCTTCGCCATCGGACTCGACCCAGGACCCGCGGGTGCCGGCGAGGTCGGCGGCATCGGTGGGACGGGCGGCGGAGGCGGCTTGAGCGTGCCCACCGGAACGACCCGCTTCCCGGCGGTGAAGCCCCAGTCCAGCAGCTCCCTGGCCTCCTCGTACACCGCGTGGACGCCGCCCCACTGCGGGTTCATCACGGTCGCCACCAGCGTGCGCCCGCCGCGCTTGGCCGCCGCGATCAGGGTGTAGCCGGCGTCGGAGGTGAAGCCGTTCTTGACACCGATCAGCCCCGGATAGGGCTCCACCCCGTCCTCGCCGCTCAGCAGCCGGTTGGTGTTGACGATGCCGCCTTCGCCGGGGAACTCGGCGTCGACGGTCGAGCTGTACCGCACGAACTCCGGCGAGGCCAGGCCCGCACGGGCGAACACCGACAGGTCGTATGCAGAGGACACCTGACCGGGCGCGTCATAGCCGTCCGGGGACACGACATGGGTGTCGAGCGCGCCCAGTTGCTTGGCCTTCTTCCGCATCTGAGCGACCGTCGAATCCCAGCCGCCGTTCATCGCGGAGAGCGCCCGCACCGCGTCATTGCCGGAGCTGAGGAACACGCCCCGCCACAGGTCGGCCACTTCGTACGACTCGCCGCTGACGATTCCCACGGTGCTGCTGCCGGGGCCGATGTCGTCCAGCTCCGACTCTTTGACGGTGTGCCGGGAGTGTTCGGCCAGACGCGGCAGCGCGGTGAGGGCGAAGAGCGTCTTGAGGGTGGAGGCCGGAGGCAGTTTGAGATGCGCGTCGCGCGCGGCGAGGACATCGCCCGTGCGCGCGTCCGCCACCAGCCAGGACATCGCCGACAGTTCCGGCGGAGCGGGGGCGCCTGGCTTGGGTCGCGCGTGGGTACCCGGCCGGTACAGCAGCGCGCGGTCGATACCGGCGTCCGGGGCGCTCGCGGGGCCATGAGCGCCGGCCGCCGGTCCGTGCGCGGCGGAGACAGGCCGGGGGGATCCATGAGGTCCGGGCTTTCCGGGTGCTCCGGTCGTTCCGGGTGTGCCGGTCGTTCCGGGTGTGCCGGTTGTGCCGGGTGTGCCAGGTGTTCCGGGAGATCCGGCTGAGCCATGGACGCCGGGGGAGCCCGCGACCACGGGGACGCGGGGCAGGCCCGGAGCCCGTACGGCCGGATCGCTGCGGGAGTCCGCGGCGGCCGGCGGGGACGGCGGCAGAAGGACCAGCAGGCCGGTGGCGAGTGCCACCGTGCCGGAGAGCGCGGAGCGCGTCACGGATCTGATGATCATTCAGCCACGGTAGGAACGGACCGCGTCCCGCGCCCCTCACGTGAGCCGACCGGGTGCACGACTGTCCGGTCGGCCCCACCGGGTTTCGGCCGGCGCGCACCCGTCATGGATAGCGGACCCGATAGCGCAAATGGGTGACACCGATGCCCTGGGCCATCGACAGCGGCCCCTCCAGCTCCACCGGGACGTTCTTCAGCTGATCGAAGAACGGCGTCCCTGCGCCGAGGAGCACCGGTACGAGATCGATCCACACCTCGTCGAGCAACCGCGCGTCCAGGCACTGCCGTGCGATCGTGCCGCCGTTGACGGTGACCGTCCTGCCGGGGCCCGCGAGCTCCTTGGCACGTTCCACGGCGCTCTCGATACCGTCCGTGACGAAGGTGAAGGGCGCGTCCGGGTAAGGCCACTCCTCCGGTACACGGTGCGTGAGCACGACCACCGGGCACCCGATCGGGTGATTCCCCTCCCAGCCCGAGGTGAGATCGAAGAGCCGTCGGCCGATGACCAGCGCGCCGGTGCGCTCGACCGTGCCGCGCCATACCTCCACGCTCACGGGGGACATGGTGAAGGTGAGGTCGGCACGGGCGGTCGGCACGCGCACCGTGCCGTTGCCGTACCAGGTGAACAGCTTGTCGAAGCCCGTCTCCTCCGGGCCCGCGATATAGCCGTCCAGCGACATGCTGGCGCCGGTGCAGACCGTGTTCGTCCTCATCGGTCGGCGGGCTCCGGCGCGACGGTGGGGCTGGAACCGGGACCGGAGCCGGGATCCCGGCCGGGACCGTGGCCGGGATCGTCGAGAACGGGGCCGGCGGCCGGGCCCGTCGTCATCTCGGTCAGCCCGGTCATCTCCGTGCCGATCACATCGAGCAGCCTGAGCTTGTCGGCGGCGTCCGTGCCCGGGGCGGCGGAGTACGCGGCGATACGGAGATCGCAGCCCGGCACGGCGAGGGTGTCGCAGTCCACGATCACCGGTCCGACATCCGGGTGATGGATGGTCCTGGTGCCGGTGTCATGGGAGTCGGTGATACGGGATTTCCACAGCACGGCGAACCGGTTGCTGACCCGGCGCAGCTCCCCGATGAGGAAGCGCAGCCGTACATCGGTGGGGTAGCGGACCGTCGCCGACCGCAGATCGGCGACGAGCGCCGCCTCGAACCGCGCCTCCTGCTCCACGGTCTGGCTGACCCGGCCGAGCTGACCCGTGAAGTGCAGCCAGGCGGCGTTGCGGCCCCGCCCGGGGACCGCCGCCGGATCCCCGAGCAGGGCGGCCCAGAGCGGGTTCCAGGTGATCAGGTTCCAGGCGGCGTCATGGACCCCCAGCGGGGTCCCCGGGAGCCGTCCGAGCAGCCGCCGCACGCTGGGCGGGATATGGTCCGAGACCCGGCCGAGGGCGGGCGGGGACTGCCCGGCGAGCAGAAACAGATGTCTGCGCTCGTCGTCGGAGAGCCGCAGGGCGCCGGCCAGCGAGGTCAGGACCTGGACCGAGGGCGAGGTCGCCCGCCCCTCTTCCAGCCGGACGAGATAGTCCACGGACAGACCGGTCAGCTGGGCCAGCTCCTCATGCCGCAGCCCGGCCGTCCCGCCGGGCTCGCCCGCGGGCAGCCCGGCCTCGGCCGGTGCGATCCGGTCACGCCAGCGGTGCAGGGCTGTGCCCAGCTCTCCGTGTCGGGTCATGGGGTCAGTATCAGCGCGTATGGCGGCAACCGCCTGATAGCGCACGGTACCTCCGCCGGGAGCGCCTCCGGCACCCCCTCCGGAACCCCCTTCCCGGAGCGCTTCCACCACCCCTCCCGTGACATCCGGCCGAGCGGTCGCCCCTTCCCCGAACGTCCCCTTCGGCAACAGGGGTTGCGAGTAGTCGCCAACCGCCCCCGTACTGCCGTGATCGCGATTACGGTTGATCCGGAACGTGGCGCGCGGCCTCCGCCGGCGCCTCGCCATTGACCTTCGCCGGGGCACGGGGACCGGGCCCCGGAGTCTGGACCGGGGGCCGGAGAACGGGGAGTGGGGGAGCGGGCATGCTGGAGCCGATGTCACTGGCGGCGATCGCCGCGGTGCTGAGCGCCGTGGGCGCGGGAATGGCCAATGAGGCCGGGAAGTGGGCCTGGGAGTCGGCCGGTGGCCTGGTGCGGCGCATCGTCGGCCGGGAGGTGACGGCGCCCGCGGACCCGGCCGAGCTGGCGGCCGTGGCCGAGCGGATCCACGAGGCGGTACGGACCGATCCCGCGCTCGCCCGCGCCTGGGAGGCGTTCGCCCGTACCGCCCCCGGCCCGGGTACGGCCGACGCCGTGCCGGCGCTGCCCGCCTCCACCCGGTTCTTCACGGACCGTCAGGGACCGATGAGGCTGCTGGAGCGCGAGGCCTCGCGCTCGGCGGACGGGCGGCCCCGCGTCGCCCTGATCCATGGCCCCGAGGGCATCGGCACCAGCGCGCTCGCCATCCACTGGGGCTGCCGGGAGGCGGAGCGTCTCTTCCCCGGCGGGCAGCTGTACGCCGATCTGCGCGGCGCCTCCGCGAGCACCGCGCTGGACGCGTCCACGGTGCTGCGGAGCCTGCTCGTCCAGCTGGGGATGGCGCCGGACGAGATCCCGCCGGACGCGGTCGGCCGGCGCGAGTCGTTCCGGCGCAATGTTGCGAACCGGCGGCTGCTCGTCGTGCTGGACCACGCCCAGTCGGCGGCGCAGGTCCGACCCCTGCTGACGGCCGCGCCCGAGGTGTTCACGGTAGTGGTCGCGTCCAGGCCGCTGCGCGGTCTGGACGCGCTCCCGATCCCCGTCGGGCCGCTCTCCGACAAGGACGCGCGCCGGCTGCTCACCGATCTCGCGGGCCAGGAGACGGTGGCGGCGGCTCGCGCCGTACTGCCGCGGGTGCTGGAGCGGTGCGGTGGTTCGCCGTACGCGCTGCGGGCGGTGGCGCCGCGGCTGGCCGAGCCGGATCGGCTGTCCGGCCCGGATTCCGGCCGGAGCCGGCAGGAGGAGGAGCCCACCGTGACCGAGAGTGGCCCGGTCCGTTCCGCCGTCGAGGGCCTGTACCGCGAGCTGGAGCCCGCCGCTGCCCGGGTCTATCGGCTGATGTCACTGCGCGAGTGGCCCGCGTTCGGCCCGGCGGCCGTCGCGGCCACCGTATCCCTGCCGGAGGCCGAAGCCGTCCGTATCCTCGGCGAACTGGTCGATCGCGGGCTGCTGGAGTCCGTGGACACCGACCGCTATCGCTACCGTCCCGTGGTCCGTGACCATGCCGAGGAGACCGCCGTCCGCGTGGACGGCATCCCGGGGTACTCCTCGGCGGTCCAGCGAACGGTGGACTGGTATCTGCGCTTCGCCGTAGGGGCCAGGCTCGGGGCCCTGCCGGGCAGCTGGGGCATCGGCCCGCTCTATGACGAGCTGGCGGAGAGTCCGAGCCCGTACGCCGACGCGGGCGAGGCGCTCTCCGCGCTGGTGGCCGAGCGGGGCAATCTGGTCCAAGCGGTCCACGCGGCGGAGGAGTTCGGCCGGCCCGAAGCTGTCTACCAACTGTGCCAGGCTCTCTGGCCGCTCCAGCTGAAAGCGGGGTACCACGACGAACTGCTCCCCGCGCTGCGGGCGGGCGCGCGCGTCGCCGACGCCCATGACCCCGGATCCCAGATGGCCGGGCGGACGCATCTGCTGCTGGCGCTGGACCTGATGGAGCTACGGCGGTACGAGGAGACCGAGCTCGAAATGACCGCCGCCGCGCGGGCCGAGGAGCGGTCCGGGCATCTGCGCGGACACGCCTCCTGCGTGGAGTCGCTGGGGCTGCTGCGGCTGCGGCAGTGGCGTTTCCAGGAGGCGTACGACCGCTTCGACGAGGCGGCGGCGATTCTCGACGGCATCCGTGCCGGGGACGAGGGCGAGCGCGATCTGCCCCGCGCCCGAGCCCTGCTGGACCGGCACCGGGGCCGGGCCCTGCGTGATCTCGGCCGCTACCCCGAGGCCCACGAGCGGCTGAATACCGCGCTGGTGTTCTTCCGCGACATCGCCCGGGAGTCGTACAACACGGCCAGAACACTGACCGACCTCGCCGAGACCTGTCTCGCCGAGGGAGACCCGGAGGGCGCGCTGCCGCTGATCGATGAGGCGGCAGCCGCGCTCGACGCGGAGAAGGCCGCCTACCATCTCGCGCATCTGCGGGCGCTGCGGGAGCGCTGCCTCAGCTCGCGGGGGTAACGGGGGAGCCCGGACCATTCGGATCACCCGGACCACCAGTTGTGACCCGTGTGACCGACACATGGTGCGAGCCGCTGTCGCCGGTGCGTACGGTCATCCCGCCCGCCGCCAGCTCCTCCCATGTCTTGCCCGCGGCCAGCCAGGCGTACAGGGCTGAGACATACGCGGCGGGGTCGGCCGCGGGGGGCGCGCTCGCGAGCCGCAGCAGTGTGCCGTTCCGTGTGCGGACCGTACTGCTGCCGGGGTCGGTGACCAGCGCCGCCAGCGCACAGTAGGGATGGCGGGCCAGTACCTCCGCCGTCCACTCCTCCGGGGTGCCGTACCGGGGATCGTCCGCCGCGCCGTATCGGAAGATCACATCGGCGAGCGCGCGTCGGTCCGGGTTCAGGGTGTCTTCGTGCACGGCCGTATGCGCGTCCCCGTCACCCGCCGGCTCGGACCGGGGATCCGCGTACCGGCTCACCTCGATCTCACCGGTCCCGAGCAGCCGGGTCACCACCCGCATCGGGGATGTCCTGGTCACCCGTTCGTACGGCGGGAGCGGCAGCGGGTCCAGCAGAGCGGGCTCCCGGGGCTCGGGGATACCGATGAACCGGTAGAAGTGGCGGCGCAGCAGCGCCGCCGCCTCACCCGGAGCCGAGGAGACCAGCTCGGCGGGACCGGGCCCGGGACTGAGAGCGGGGCCGGGAGCGCGACCGGGGCGTGTCCCTGACGGTCGCCGTCCCGCTCCGTCGAGCAGCGCGTCCAGTTGCGCCCGCAGCGGGGCGTACGGCGAGAGCCGGGGGGCCTGCCGTACGAACGCGGCCACCGGCGACCGCGCGTCGAGCCCGTCCGGCGAAGCCGCGCCCATCAGCACGGGGGTGCCGAGAGCCGCCGCGTAGTAGCTGACCGAGCCGGCGTCCCCGATGACGACATCCGCCGCGATGAGCGCCTGCCGCCAACCTTCCAGCGGATCCACCAGCGCCAGCCCACCGCGCCGGGCCCGGTCCAGCCAGACGCGGATCTGTCCCGGCCCATGGCCGTGCCAGATATTGGGGTGCAGCACGGCCGCCGACCGGTACTCGTCGGCGGGCAGCTCGGCGGTGAGCCGTGGCAGCAGCGACGGCAGGATGTCCTCGCCGCCGTCCCCGAAGAGGGAGTCGGGGTTCCAGGTCGAGTTCAGCAGGACGAGCCGCTGTCCCGGCCGTACGTCGAGGGCACGGCGGAAGCGCTCGCGATACGGCAGGCCCGCCAGTATCCGGTCGTAACACGGGTCCCCGGCGAGTACGGCGGTGGGCGCCGCCTCGGGGCACGCGGCGCGCAGCCGCTCCAGCTGTTCCGGGTGGGAGAGGACCAGCGCGTCGGCGACGGGGGAGCCGTCGGCGAGCAGCCAGTCGGGGGAGAGTCCGAAGACGGGCGGCGGCTGCCCGGCATCGGGCGTACGGCTCCCCGCTTCGGGCGAAGGGCATCCGGTGTCCGGTGTCCGGTGTCCGGTGTCCGGTGTCGCCAGCCTCTTATTGTAGCCAACGCCATGGGAGAGAACGGTCAACTTGCTTGAAAACGCGTGCAGTTGACCGCCGAAGCTGGCCGAGATCGCCAGATCCACCGGGAGTTCGAGCGCCTGCTCCCACGGCAGGACCGGTACGCCTGTCTTCGCCAGCAGTTCGGAGACCCCGGCCTGGAACGGCGACGAACCGGTGCAGGTGGCGAGCAGTTGTACCCGCAGATCGTCGCGGAACAACGGGAGGACGTCCAGCAGCCGGGTCGCCGAGGTCACGTTGTGCACGACGAACAGCACGAGCTTGCAGCGCCCCCGGGTCGCCCATCGCGCCGAGTCGGCCCCCACCGGTACCCGGACCCAGCCGACCCGCCCCTCGCTCACCGCCCGTACTCCCCCGTTCCACCTTGTCGCCGCCGCCTGTTCCGACCCGCCACGATAACCACCCCGGGGGTTCTTCACCCTGGAGAGTGAAGATCGTTGGCGATTCCCCTGCGATCTCCCTGATTCCCCGATCGGCCCGTGAAGGCGCACCCGGTCCGATCTCACGCGGAGCGGGCCTGTCATACGAGCGCGATCACCCGATGATCTCCCGATATCGGCCCGATTGTCATGCCTCAAGCCCGTTACTCTTTGTGCTTCCGTGGAAGCTTAGCGTGCAAACGCGCGAGTCTATGCCCAACGGCATTGCCCGTGCACGAGGTTGCGTGAATATGCCGATGCGCCGATTCCATCGGGCTAAGCTCTCGCGGAGCGCGCCGAGTTGATACCCAATAAGGCACTTGTTCCCTATGTGCCTTGATCGTTCGAATTATCTGATCTGAATCGACCGCCAGAGGGCATACATGGTTCGTGTTGAAGCACCCCCGAGTGATCAAGCATCCCCGTCCGTCCGCGCGCTCGTCCTTCCCGCCGTCCTGATCGTGGCGGCCACGGCGGTCGCGGTCGGCCTGGTTCCCGACACCGCCCGGATACCGCTCGTGGTATACGGCGCGGTCGCGACCATCATCGTCACCTGGTGCGCGGGCGAACTGTCCCGGCGCGCCAGGACCGTCAGTACGCTGCACGAGCACTACGCGTACCGCCTCGCGCAGCTGGAACGGCGTCTCGCCCAGCACGACGAGGAGACCGTACGGCTCGGCAAAGAACTGATGCCGGCCACGATCCACCGGCTGCGACAGGGCGAATCGCCCGCCGAAGTCATCCGCGCGGTGGTGGACGGGGACGAGCGCTACCGCGAACTCCCCACCGCCCAGCGGTCCTTGCTCCGCTCCGTCCTGCAGATCGTGGACGACGAGGAAGCCATGCGCGAGTCCGCGCAGCGGTCCTTCGTGAACATCGCCCGCCGCGTCCAGTCCATCGTGCACCAGCAGGCCAGCGAGCTGCGGGAGATGGAAGAGGCACACGGCCGCAACCCCGAGGTCTTCGACGACCTGCTGCGCATCGACCACGGCACCGCCCTGATCGGCCGGCTCGCGGACAGTGTCGCCGTGCTCGGCAAGGCCCGCCCTGGACGCCAATGGCCCAAGCCCGTACCGCTGTTCAGCGTGTTGCGCGGTGCGATGTCCCGGATCCTGGAGTACCAGCGCGTCGATCTGCACTCCATCGCCAAGGTCGCCATCATCGGCACGGCCGTGGAACCGCTCATCCACGCCTGTGCCGAACTCCTCGACAACGCCACCCGCTACTCGCCGCCGCAGACCCGTGTCCATGTCACCGCCGTCGAGGTGCAGACCGGGATCGCGATCGAGATCGAGGACGGCGGTGTCAGCCTCAGCGAGGAGGCGCGGGCGCGGGCCGAGACCATGCTCGCGCAGGCCCAGGCCGGTATCGACCTCAATGACCTCGGCGAGACCCCCCGGCTCGGTATGGCCGTGGTCGGGCGGCTCTGCCAGATGTACAACCTGCAAGTGTCGTTGCGGCAGTCGGCGTACGGCGGTGTCCGGGCCGTTCTCGTCGTGCCGCGCGATGTCGTCACCACCGGACCCGCGCCCGGTATCGCGCATGGCATCGGCGCCTCGGCGCTGCCCCGCGGCAGTGGTGCGGGACTGCCCACGACGGATGTACTGCGGCCCGCCGACCGGGTGCCGCGGCCCGTCACCGGGCCACAGCCGTCGGTGCCGCTCGCCGGGTCCATGGAGGACGACGTTCCCGTGGTGACGGAGTGGACGGAGAACGGGCTGCCGCAGCGCCGCAGCCGTGGCCGCGCCCCGCTCGGCTCCCACAATCTCGGCCTCCAGAACACCGGCCACGCTCCCGCGGCGCCACGGGGCGACGGCCGGAGCGGCGGGCCGAGCGAGAGCCGGCTCCGGGGCGATGGCCCGGTCAACGGCCGGAGCAACGGCTACAACGGTGGGCGCGGCGCCGCCCCGGGTGGCGCGCCGGGGGGCGCACAGCGCGATGGCGGTACGCCGGAGAGGAAGCCCGGTCCCGGGATCTGGCTCGAAGCGTTCACCAAGGCGGTCAACGGCGCTCCGCGTGAGCCGTCGACCGGGGCGGGGGAGGCGCCGGGCCACCCCGGTGACCAGGGCGAATCCGATGATGTACGGGGCAAGGGAGATCTGAAGTGATCCAGCAGCGGGCGAACATGGACTGGATGCTCAAGGAGCTGGCCGACGGAGTGCCGCAGATCCAGCAGATCGTGGTGCTCTCCGCGGACGGACTCCGGATCGCCCGGCACGGCGGTGACCCGGATGTCGCCGACCGGCTGGCCGCCGCCTGCGCCGGACTGCAGAGTCTGGCCGCGGCCGTCGCCGCCGAGATCCCTTCGAGCGACGGCCGGATGCGGCTGGTCGTCATCGAGATCGGGGGCGGCTTCTTCTATCTGATGGAGGCCGGAGCGGGCGCGTATCTCGCTGTCCTCGCCGACGAGACGGTGGACGCGGGGCTGGTGGGGGCCCGGATGCGGGACATGGTGGTCCGTATCGGCGCCCATCTGACGAGTCCCCCGCGCCATGACGGGCAGGCCGGATGATCACGCCTCCCCGACGAGAACGCCGGCGCCCCGAGGCGGATGTGGGGGATCCGGAACGGCTGTATGTGATCACCGGCGGCCCCGACGGCGCCGAACGGGCACCGCTCGATCTGGTCACCATGATCGTGTCCCGCGATGAACCCTCGCCGATGGTGCAGCCGGAACAGGCCGCCATTCTGCGGCTCTGCCGGGCACCGCTGTCCGTGGCCGAGATCTCCGCCTATCTCAGCCTCCCTTTCAGCGTGGTGACCGCGCTGCTGACCGAACTCCTCGCGACCGAGCTGGTCGAATCGCGCGCGCCCATCGTCCGCGCCGCACTTCCCGACCGGTCCCTTCTCGAAGCGGTGATGCATGGACTTCAGAAACTCTGACACGATCACGGGCCCCAGGAGCGAGGACGTCCTGCCCACCACGGCCACCTCCGCGGTGAAGATCGTGATCGTGGGCGGATTCGGGGTCGGCAAGACGACGATGGTGGGCTCGGTCAGCGAGATCCGTCCGCTCACCACCGAAGAGACCATGACCCAGGCCGGGGTGGGGGTGGATGACAACTCCGGTGTGGAGACCAAGACCGCCACCACCGTCGCCATGGACTTCGGCCGGATCAGCATCACAGAACAGCTGGTGCTCTATCTCTTCGGCACCCCCGGCCAGGAGCGCTTCTGGTTCCTGTGGAACGGCCTCTTCGAGGGCGCCCTGGGAGCCGTGGTGCTCGTCGACACGCGCCGTCTCGAAGTCAGCTTCGATGTGATAGGGCGCCTGGAGGAGCGCGGCGTACCGTTCGTCGTCGCGGTCAACACCTTCCCGGACGCGCCCCACCACCCCGTCGGGGCATTGCGGAAGGCCCTGGACCTGCCCGACGAGGTCCCGATGGTCGACTGTGACGCGCGGTTGCGGGCGTCGAGCCGCGATGTGCTGCTGACGCTGATGCACTACCTGCACTCGCTGGCACTGCCCAAGGCCTGACCGGCCGCGGGTGAGCGACCGCGCCCGACCGACCGACCGCGCCCGACCGACCGCGCCCGTCTTCCGCGCACCGCGCGCCATCCCCAGCCCCGTACACGCACACGTACACGTACACGCATATCTTCCGGCCTGATCCCTGGAGCGACCGTGACCACGCCTGATCCCCACCGACCCGCGCCGGACGGCCCCATGGCGCCGCCCCCCGGCTGCCCGGCCCATGGCATGACCGCCGGCGCACTCGACTCCCACGGCCCGAGCGGCGGCCAGGACACCATAGGGCCCACACTGGACGGCCTCGCCGCCAGTGGGCTGCGCCGGCTGTACGGACCCGAGGCCGAGAACGACCCCATGGGTCTGTACGAGAAGCTGCGCGCCGAACACGGTTCCGTCGCGCCCGTACTGCTCCACGGCGACGTACCCGCCTGGCTCGTGCTCGGGCACAGCGACAATCTGCATATGACGCGTACGCCGTCGCAGTTCTCCCGGGACTCACGGCGCTGGCGCGCGCTGCATGACGGCACCGCGCCCCCCGACCATCCCCTCGCGCCCATCTTCACCTGGCAGCCCATCTGCGTCTTCGCCGACGGCGCGGACCATGAGCGGCTGCGCGGCGCGGTCACCGACTCGATCGCCCGGATCGACCACCGGGGCGTCCGGCGCTATATCAACCGCTACAGCAACCGGCTGGTCAATGAGTTCTGCCGGGACGGCAGGGCGGATCTGGTCAGCAGGTTCGCCGAGCATCTGCCGATGATGGTGATGGCGCAGATCCTCGGCATGCCGGACGAGTACAACGATCGCCTCGTGCAGGCCGCCCGCGACATGATCAAGGGCACGGCGACCGCCAACGAGAGCAACGCCTATGTGATGACCACACTGACCAGGCTGGTGAAGCGCCGCCGTATCGCGCCCGAGGAGGACTTCGCGACCTGGCTCACCGAACACCCGGCCGGACTCACCGACGACGAAGTCAGCCAGCATCTGCGGCTGGTGCTCATCGCGGCGTACGAGACCACGGCGAACCTCATCGCCCATGTGCTGCGCATGGTCCTCACCGATCCCCGCTTCCGCGCGCAGCTGAGCGGTGGTCATATGACCCTGCCGGAGGCGGTCGAGCAGACACTCTGGGACGAGCCGCCCTTCACCACGATCTTCGGCCGCTGGGCGGTCGGCGACACCGAACTCGGCGGCCGGCGCATCAAGGCGGGGGACGCACTGGTCGTCGGGATCGCCGCGGCCAATGTGGACCCGGTGGTACGGCCCGATCTCAACGCCTCCATGCGGGGCAACCGGGCCCATCTCGCCTTCAGCGGCGGCCCGCACGAGTGCCCGGGACAGGACATCGGGCGGGCGATCGCCGACACCGGGATCGACGCGCTGCTGCTGCGGCTGCCCGATGTCCAGCTCGCCGTGGACGAGCAGGAGCTGAGGTACGAGGGCGCGCTGATGTCCCGTCAGCTGCTGGAGCTTCCGGTGACCTTCGCGCCGCGACCGCCGCAGGATGTCACCGGTCCGCCGAGCGCGTCGGCCGCCGTTTCGCGCCCGCGGTGGCAGGTGGACTCGCCCCGCCCCGACACGGTAGGGCCGCCGTCCCCGGCCGGGGTCCCGTCGTCCGCGGAGGCCCGGATGACGGAACCCCGGCCGGGGACGACCCCGGAGGCGACGGGCGTGATTCCGGAACAGCGCGCGGGCAGCGCCCCGCAGCGGGCCTGGCGGGCCCTGACGCGCTGGTGGCGCGGCCACTGACCGAGCGCCGGTACGGTCGGCCGGTCGGCATCTCCGGCGGCCGGCCGGCGCGCCGGTATGTCAGCCGGTGGGCGCGCCGACCGGTCCGCGCGCCGGGGCGAGCTGGTCCCACCACCAGGCGATCGTCGGGATCGGCAGCGGTTCCAGGCTGTTGTCGGCCGGCTGCTCCTTCCACCACCCGCCCGGGGCCGCCCGCGGACTCGACGGCACGGAGTAGCGGGGGCAGATCGACGCCCAGTCGAGATGCCCCCGGACGAACTGGCCGAGCCCCTGCACATAGCGGCGCAGACCGTCGTCCGCCTCCTCAAGCACCTGCCGGGCCAGCCGGTCGAACAGCACCATTACGCGGTCCCGCATCGCCACCACCTGTACGAGGGCGCGACGCGGGTCGCAGTGCTGCTCCTGGCAGAGGACGTCGATCAGATTCAGATTGTCGTCGGCCCGCAGCAGTTCCTTGTTGCGGGAGTAGAGGTCGTTGTCCCAGCTGACGAGGGTCCAGGTGATCTCCGTGAGCGCGCGTACCCGGGAGTCCTGCATGTCCTCGTCCGCCACGGAGAAGCCGCCGACCACCTCGATCATCGCGGTGGAGGGCGCCATCCCGATGGCCCGCATCCACAGCGTGATGTAGTCGTCGAGGGAGGGAAGTTCCGGGTTGCGGCGCCAGGACGCCTCCCACACCAGTCCCGAGGTGTAGACGCGCATGGCCTCCGTCAAACGGCGTACCTGACGTGGCGACGCGTACTGCTCCAGCTCCAGCCGCAGCCTCCGCAGCGCGGTGGTGTGCGGTGAGTCCCCGAGCGCCCGCGCGGCCGGCGCCTCCACGGCGCGCATGATGCGCGAGGTCTCCTGGGCCATCAGATCGGCCGTGGCCCCGGACTCGTCGCACACGCCGTCGTCGAGCGAGAAGAGCACGGCGTGGAATTTGGCCATCAGCGTGAGCGGTTCGAGCGCTCCGTACGGCATGGTCGACGCGGCGAGACCGCCGAAGTCGCAGACCGCCAGGCGTTTGAGTTGATGCTCGTCGCTGTCGAGGTGCTGTTGGAGCATCCATCGCACGGTCTGGTCGTTGAGGACCTCGACCGAGGGATGTCTGGCGGGCGGTACGGGGCAGTAGAACGGCACAGCCGGAAGCTGTTGGACCAAGCGCTGTTCCGAGACACAGGTCATGATCGGCCTCCTGAGGCGGCAAGAGCGCGGTACGGTGCGGAATGAGGGGCGATGCCGTTCGGGTGGAGCGTATCTGTCCATCTCGGATCGTCAACAACTGCGCAACTGGCGTGCCGCTGGCTGGAATTGACTGATTGTGAACTGACCTGATCGGTACGGATCACGCGCCGATACGATCGCGCACCAGCCCCCGAGGGTCCGCGCACCCGCCGCACACGCGCCGTGCACCAGTGGTTCACACCACCCCGCCGCCCGCCCACCGACCTCCCCAAGTCCCCGCCGCGCGCCGCCGATCGAGCTTTTTCGTCACGGCTCGTATACGGCTTCTCCCGGACGCCGTCGCCATTCTGATTGTTGTCACTACGTCATAGAGCGATAACGCACGGAGACGAATGTACGAGACTCCTCACGACCCGAAGCCCCCGGACCGGCCCCGGCATGCCTGTGGGCCCCCTCCGGAGAAGAGGCCCACAGGCATGGAGTGCGCCGCTCCCGTCCCCACGGTGCGGCGCCGGTGAGTCGTCGTCATCCGCTCGGACGACGGCCCACCGGTCAGGGGTGCGAGGTGACTCGCGAGGCGGCCCGCAGGCCGAGTGCCGGGAAGACCGAGGCCTCCAGGAAGCGGTGGAGATACGCCTCGTCGGCATGGCGGCCCTCCACCATCTGCCGGGCGCGCATGACCCCCATCAGCTGGGCGGCCACGAACTCAGCCGCGGGGTTGTCGGGCGCGACCTCGCCGCGTGCCACGGCGCGTTCGACCATGGCGTTGATCGCCGCGATCTCCGGTTCGACGAGGTTCTCACGCAGGGCGCGCAGCAGCTCCGGATTCTGGAAGGCAGCGTGGCTGAGCGCGTGCATCAGCGCGGTGTCGCGGCCCGCGCCCTCCACCGCCGCACAGGCCGCCGCCCGCAGATCCCCGACCAGGCTGCCCGTGTCGACTTCCGCGAGCTTGACGCAGCGGGTGCCGCGGAGCGCCGCCGCGACCAGTTGCGGTTTGGTGCCCCACTGACGGTAGAGCGTGGACTTGCCGCAGCGGGAGCGGGCGGCGACGCCCTCCATGGTCAGTGCCTCGTAGCCGCTCTCTCTGAGCAGGTCCAGGGCGGCTTCGTAGAGTTCCAGCTCCCGTTCCGGCGTGATCTTGGAGCGGCGCTGCGGCGTCATCGTCTCTCCCCGTCTCTGTCGCTCGGCTCCGATGGGGCTCGGTCGGCGATACGTCGGTGTATCGATACGCCAGTGTACCGATACGGATCCGTATCGGTACACTGGCGTATCGATAGGGCGGGGTCCAGACCGCGCCGCCGCACCGCCACGACGTTCCGCGCGCCGTGTTGTCCAGGTACCAGGTAAGGGGGTCGGGTGATACAAGCCCGCACCGGGCCCGCCGCACGGAAGCCGGAAACTTCCGCCCGACCGCCCCTCGTACGCGAGCTGCTGCTCGTCGCCGGACTCTTTCTCCTCTACAAACTCGGCAGGCAGGCCGCCACCGGCCGGACCGACGAGGCGTTCCGGAACGCCGACCGGGTCTGGGACTGGGAACGCGCCCTCCATCTGCCGGGCGAGGGCGCCGTACAGGGCGTACTGCTGGACAGCGGGACGCTGGTCCACCTGGCGAACACGTACTACGCGACGGTGCACTTCCCGGCGACGGTCCTCTTCCTCGGCTGGCTCTACTGGCGCCGGCCCGGCCACTATCTGTGGGCCAGACGCGTCCTGTCCGTACTGACCGGGGCCGCGCTCGCACTGCATCTGCTGATGCCCCTCGCGCCGCCGCGGCTGCTCGCCGCGTCCGGTCTGGTGGACACCGGACAGGTGTACGGGCCGACGGTGTACGGCGAGAGCACCGACACCGGCGCGCTGGCGAACCAGTTCGCGGCGATGCCGTCGCTGCATGTCGGCTGGGCCCTGATGGTGGCCGTGGGGATCATCGCCGCCACCCGCTCACGGTGGCGGTGGCTCTGGCTGCTCCATCCGCTGCTGACGCTGCTCGTGGTCATAGGCACCGCCAATCACTACTGGCTCGACGCCCTCGTGGCCGTCGCCCTGCTCACCGGCGCCCTGGCGGCCATCGGGGCGCCACGTCCCGGGTCCCCGCGGCGCGGCTCCCTGGTCGCGCGCTCCGCCGCCCTCGCGGAGGCCCCGCCGGTCCCACCCGTCGCTCCCGTCGCCTCGGGGGCCGGCCGATGAGCGGGGCGACGGCCCTGGCCGTGGCCCTGTCGCTGGTCTCGGCCGTCGCGTACGCCTCCGCCGCGGTGGCGCAGGAACGGCTCGCGGCCCGTACGGCACCGGGCACCGGGCTGTTCACCCTGCTGGCCCGCGGCGCCTGGTGGTGGGCGGTCGGGCTGAACGCGACCGGTGCGCTGCTCCATGTCGTGGCACTGACCTATGGACCGCTCACGGTCGTCCAGCCGCTGGGCGCGCTCACCCTCGTCGCGGCCGTGCCGCTGGGCGCCCGTCGCGCAGGGCGGCGGGTCAGCCGGGGCGAGTGGCACGGCACCGCCTTCACCCTGGTCGGCCTCGCGGCCATCCTGCTGGCCGCGGCCGGAAGCTCCCCCGACGAGACGCTCAGCCTGCCGCAGGCGCTCGGCGTCGCGGGCGTGGCGATGGCACTGGTCGCCCTGCTGACCGGGCCGGGAGCGGGGTCCGGCCTCCGGCACGCGGCGGCCTCCGGCATCACCTCGGGTGTCGCCTCGGCCCTCACCCAGACGGTGACGGTCGCCGCCACCGCGCGCGACGCGGACGCGCTGCCGATGTGGCAGGTGGCGGCCGTGGCGCTGGTGATAGCGGCCTTCGCCTCGGGCGGTCTGCTGCTGTCCCAGCGGGCCTACCGCGGCGGTCTCGGGGCCCCGCTCGCCGTCCTGACCCTGGCCAACCCCCTCGCGGCCGCGGTCATCGGGCTGACCCTGCTCGGGGAACGCCTTCAGGGCGGTGTCCTGGGCGTGACGGCGGCGCTCCTCGGCGCGGTGCTCGCCGCGCACGGCGTGGTGCTGCTGACCCGTACGGCGGCGGTGGCCGCACCCGTGCCGCCCGCGGTAACGGCGATGACGGCGGCGCCCACGGCGCGGGTGCCCGGTCAGCGGTCCGCCGTCCCCGCCGCCGGATCGCCGGACCGTCCCGCCCCCGGCGGCACTCCGCGCGCGGCGCGGACATCCTGGCCACCGCACCCCCTGAGATCGGGACGGGCGCTTCAGCAGCGCCGGTGCGCGCGTCGGCGCGGGGACCGTACGTACCGCTGAGGCGTGTTCCAAGGCCGCGTACCGCTGGGGCGTGTCCACGGCCACGTACGGCCACGTACCGCTGGGGCGTGTCCACAGCCGCGCGCACCGCCGCCGAAGGCGCCCCTCCCGCCCGCCACCCGGTCGTCTTCCCGGCGTGCCGCGGCGCGTGAAGCTGCGCTGTTGGGCCGCTTAAGAAATCCTCGATGGACTGGACGGCCGCCGCTCGGCAGATTGGTGCCCGACCACCGAACAGTGATCACCGCTCAGCGCCATGCACGACGCACCACCACCCTCCGGGAGCCGCGCCCATGAAGGCACTTGTCAAACAAAAGGCCGAGCCGGGGCTGTGGCTCATGGATGTGCCCGAGCCGGAGTACGGGGACGGTGATGTACTGATCAAGGTGCTCCGTACCGGCATCTGCGGCACCGACCTGCACATCCGGTCCTGGGACGGCTGGGCCCGGCAGACCGTCACCACACCCCGCGTCCTCGGCCACGAGTTCGTCGGCGAGGTCGCCGCCGTCGGCGCCGCCGTACAGGACGTGGCCGTCGGCGATCTGGTCAGCGGCGAGGGCCATCTCGTCTGCGGCAAGTGCCGTAACTGCCTCGCCGGCCGCAGGCATCTCTGCCGCAGCACCGTCGGGCTCGGTGTCGGCCGCGACGGCGCCTTCGCGGAGTATGTCTCCCTGCCCGCCGCGAACGTCTGGGTGCACCGCGCCGAGGTGGATCTCGATGTCGCCGCGATCTTCGACCCGTTCGGCAACGCCGTGCACACCGCGCTCTCCTTCCCCCTCGTCGGTGAGGACGTGCTGATCACCGGCGCCGGCCCCATCGGCATCATGGCCGCGGCCGTCGCCCGGCACGCCGGTGCGCGCAATGTCGTGATCACCGACGTCAGCGCCCACCGCCTCGAACTCGCCCGCAAGGCCGGCGCGACCCTCGCCCTCGATGTCTCTCCCGCCGACATCGGTATCGCCGACGCACAGCGGCAGCTCGGCCTCAAGGAGGGCTTCGACATCGGTCTGGAGATGTCGGGACGCCCCGAGGCCATGCGCGACATGGTGGACAACATGACGCACGGCGGCCGGATCGCCATGCTCGGGCTGCCCGCCGAGGAGTTCGCCGTCGACTGGTCGAAGATCGTCACCTCGATGATCACGGTCAAGGGCATCTACGGACGCGAGATGTTCGAGACCTGGTACGCGATGACCGTCCTGCTCGAAGGCGGGCTCGATCTCACGCCCGTCATCACCGGCAACTACGGGTACGAGGACTTCGACGCCGCGTTCGACGAGGCGTCCTCCGCGCGCAGCGGCAAGATCATTCTCGACTGGACCGTCTGACCGTCTGACCGTCTGACCGTCTGACCGTCCGACCGCCTGACCGGCCTCCGTGGCCCGCCGAGCCCCACAAGAAGGAGCCCTTCATGTACGCGTCCGTCCGGGACGACCTGTCCGCCACCCTCGACGAGATCCGCGACGCCGGTCTCTTCAAGCCCGAGCGCGTGATCTCGACCCCGCAGAGCGCCTCCGTCGCCGTCACCGCGGGCGGCGCCCCCGGTGACGTCCTCAACTTCTGCGCCAACAACTACCTCGGGCTCGCCGACCACCCCGAGGTCGTCGGCGCCGCCAAGGACGCGCTCGACCGCTGGGGCTACGGCATGGCGTCCGTACGCTTCATCTGCGGCACCCAGGAGATCCACAAGGAGCTGGAGGGGCGGCTGTCCGCGTTCCTCGGCCAGGAGGACACGATCCTCTACTCCTCCTGCTTCGACGCCAACGGCGGAGTCTTCGAGACGCTCCTCGGCCCGGAGGACGCCGTCATCTCCGACGCCCTCAACCACGCCAGCATCATCGACGGCATCCGGCTCTCCAAGGCCCGTCGCCTCCGGTACGCCAACCGCGACCTCGCCGAACTGGAGACCAGGCTCAAGGAGTCCCAGGACGCCCGTCGCCGGCTGATCGTCACGGACGGCGTGTTCTCCATGGACGGGTACGTCGCCCCGCTGGCCGAGATCTGTGATCTCGCCGACCGGTACGACGCGATGGTCATGGTCGACGACTCGCACGCCGTCGGCTTCGTGGGCCCCGGCGGCCGGGGCACCCCCGAACTGCACGGCGTCATGGACCGGGTCGACATCATCACCGGCACGCTCGGCAAGGCGCTCGGCGGCGCCTCCGGCGGCTATGTCGCGGCCCGCGCCGAGATCGTCGCGCTGCTGCGCCAGCGCTCCCGTCCGTATCTCTTCTCCAACTCGCTCGCCCCGGTCATCGCCGCCGCGTCGATCAAGGTCCTCGATCTGCTGGAGAGCGCGGACGAACTGCGGGACCGGCTGAACGCCAACACCGCGCTCTTCCGTACGGAGATGACGGCGGCGGGGTTCGAGATCCTGCCCGGCGACCACGCCATCGCTCCCGTCATGATCGGCGACGCCGCCGAGGCGGGCCGGATGGCCGAACTGCTGCTGGAGCGCGGGGTCTACGTGATCGGCTTCTCGTACCCCGTCGTCCCCATGGGCCGGGCGCGGATCAGGGTGCAGCTGTCCGCCGCCCACTCCACGGCGGACGTGGAGCGGGCGGTCGCGGCGTTCGTCGACGCGCGCGAGGCGATGAAGCGGGAGGGCTGAGCGCCGGTGCCGGTGGGACGGCCGCTGCCGGTGGGGGTGGAGTTCCGGGCAGACCTGGCAAAATGGGCTGGGTGATCGACCCCAGGCGGCTGCGCGTGCTGCGGGCCGTGGCGGACCACCGTACGGTGACCGCCGCGGCCGCCGCGCTCTATCTCACCCCCTCGGCCGTCTCCCAGCAGCTCGCCGCGCTGGAGCACGAGACCGGGCACGCGCTGCTGACCCGCAGCGGCCGGGGCGTACGGCTGACCGCCGCCGGGGAGATCCTGCTCACCCACGCGCATGCCGTCCTCGCCCAGTTGGAGCGCGCCGAGGCGGAGCTGGCGGCGTACGCGGGCGGGACGGCGGGCGAGGTCACGGTCGCCGCCTTCGCCACGGGCATCGCGGAAGTGCTGGCCCCGGCCCTCCAGCTGCTCGGCGGCCCCCACCCCGACATCCGCGTACGGGTACGGGACGCCGAGGGCGACGAGAGCCTGCCGATGGTGCTCGACGGGGAGGCGGATCTCGCGGTCGCGGTCGAGTACCGCGGCGCCCCGCGCGAGGACGATCTGCGGCTGTGGCGGGTGCCGCTGTACGCGGAGCCGTTCGACGCGGTCCTGCCCGCCGCGCATCCGCTCGGCCTCGGCGCCGTGGTCGAGCTCGCCGAGCTGGCCGACAGCGACTGGATCGGCCCGTACCCCGGCAACCCCTGCCATGACGTGATCCAGCTCGCCTGTGAACTGGCGGGCTTCCAGCCGCGACTGGCGCACTCCTCCGACGACTTCCGCGCCGTCGTCGCCCTCGCGGGCGCGGGCGCGGGGGTGGCGCTGGTCCCGCGCTCCGCACTGCGCGGTATGGAGTTGAAGGGTACGGTCGTACGCCCCGTGGCGGGCCCGGCCGCGACCCGCAGGGTCTTCGCCGCCGTACGCCGGGGCGCGGAGGCGCACCCGCTGATCCGTCCGGTTCTCGACGCGCTGGCACGGGCGGCGGGCGGCCTGCCGACGGACTGACGGCCACCGGCGGCGGGCCCACACGGCCCGGTGACCGCTTTCCAGAGGTTCCGTGGCCGCCGCGGTGAGGGCCCGCCCGCCGGGCGCGGGCGGGCCGGTGCGCCACCACTACGCCTGGAACTTCTCCCCGATCGTGCTCAGGGCGGCCGACACCCGCTCCTCGGTGCCCGTCCTGCTGAGGCCGAGCCCGCTGAGCACGCCCACGCCGTCCTCCTGCTCCAGCAGCGCCAGCAACAGGTGCTCCGTGCCGATGTAGTTGTGGCCCAGCCGCAGTGCCTCGCGGAAGGTGAGTTCGAGGACCTTCTTCGCCCGGGCGTCGAAGGGGATGAGATCGGGCACGGGCTCGCCGGAGGGCTCCGGCAGCGCCTCGGCCACGGCGGCCCCGATCGTCTCCAGCTGGACGCCCTGGGCGATGAGTACCTGTGCGGCCAGCCCCTCCGGGTCGTCGAGCAGACCGAGCACGAGATGCTCCGTGCCGATCTGCGTGTGACCGCCTTCGCGGGCCTTGTTCTGGGACGCGACGACGACGCTCCTGGCTCGCGGGGTGAACCTGCCGAAGTTCTGGTTCGCGTCGGACGCGGGCTCGTCCTTCGTCACGAACCGCTTCTGGGCGGCCTGCCGTGTGACCCCCATGGACTTGCCGATCTCGGTCCAGGAGGCGCCGGAGCGACGGGCCTGGTCGACGAAGTGGCCGATCAGATGATCGGCCACCTCGCCGAGGTGGTCAGCGGCGACGACGGCGCTCTGGAGCTGTTCGAGGGCGTCTCCGTGCACCTTCTTGATCGCCTCGATGAGGTCGTCGAGACGGACGGGATTGTCTACCTGAGTGGGTTTCACCATGAGGCAACCCTAGGTTGACAGTCACCATGGTGTCAACCCATGGTTGACACCATGGTGAGGGGTGAGCGCGACGATCCTCCGCCCGGTGATCGCGCGCGGCGGTTCAGCTCAGCAGGCTCGGCGCCGCCCGGTCCAGTACCGATCCCACGCGCTCCCAGGTCTCCATGTCCCGCTCCACGGGGGGCAGTTCGGTTCCTTCGCCGGTCCGCCACGAGGTCGCGATCGCCACCGGGTCCTCGCCCGTCGCCGCGCCCGCGGCCAGCGCGGCGGCGCCCAGCGCGACCAGTTCGCCGCTCGTCGGGACGATCACCCGGCGGCCGGAGAGCCTGCGGACCGTATCCACCCACATCCGGCCCTGCGCGCCGCCGCCGACCAGGCGCAGCGGGCGGCCCGCCGCCTCCGGGGACGCGGGGTCGAGGCCACAGGCGCGCAGCACCTCGTCCAGCGCGCGCAGTACGGTGACGGCCGCGCCCTCGTAGGCGGCCCCCAGCAGCTGCTGGGGGCTGGTGTCATGGCGCAGCCCGGTCAGCAGACCCGAGGCGGCGGGGAGGTCGGGGGTGCGCTCGCCGTCCAGATAGGGGAGCAGTACGGCTTCGCCGCCCGGTACGGCGTCCTCCCGGTCGAGCCGGAGCAGTGAGGCCACCTTGTCGACGGCGAGCGTGCAGTTGAGCGTGCAGGCCAGCGGCAGAAACGTACCGTCCGCCGCAGCGAACCCGGCGAGCGCGGGGGAGCCGGGGCGGGTGCGGGTGGCGGCGAAGACCGTACCCGAGGTGCCGAGACTCAGGACCGGATGGTCCAGCAGCCCGGCGCCGCCGAAGCCGAGACCGACGGCCGCGCTCATGTTGTCGCCGGTGCCCGCGGCGACGGCGATGTCCGCGGGCAGGCCCAGTTCCGCCGCCGATCCCGCCGTGAGCGAGCCGACGCGCGCCGCTCCGGTCGCGGCGACGGCGGGCAGCAGATCGGCGTCGAGGCCGAGGAGCGCGAGCAGTTCGGGGTCGTACTCGCCGGTGGCCGTGGAGTACCAGCAGGTGCCCGAGGCGTCACCGGCGTCGGTGGCCGCGGTGCCCGAGAGCCGCTCGGTGAGAAAGTCGTGGGGGAGCCTGATGGCCGCCGTGGCCTCCGCGATGGCGGGGTCGTTCTCCCGCAGCCACTGCCACTTGGAGGCCGTCATCGAGGCCACCGGCACGGAGCCCGTGCGCGCCGTCCAGGCGTCCGGGCCGCCCAGTGCCTCGGTGAGCGCGGCGGCCTGCGGGGCCGAGCGGGTGTCGTTCCAGAGCAGCGCGGGGCGCAGGGGCCTGCCGGTGCGGTCGAGCACCACCAGACCGTGCTGCTGCCCGGCGACGGCGATGCCGGTCACGGCCGCGGCGTCCACCCCGGATTCCTTCAGACCGGCGGCGACCGCCTCGCGCAGCGCGTTCCACCACACCTCCGGATCCGTCTCCCGGGCGCCGCCCTCACCGGTCACCCGGTGCGGTGCGCGGCCCACGGCGAGCAGCCGGCCTGTGGTGGCGTCCGTGAAGGCTGCTTTGGTGGACTGGGTGGAGCTGTCCACGCCGATCACGACCGGGTTCCGCGACATGGGCGTACCTCCAGATTGGGCGTCGGGGAAACAAATTACGCGATGGCCTGACACACGGGAACCGTGCCGACGATCATCATCCTGTGTCCATGGGCGTGCGGGGGCTTTTCCGTACCCGCATACCCGTGCATTATTAGTCATGTCAGAAAACAAATGAGGTCGGCACGTGCCGGACCTGAGGTATCGAAGGCGGCCAGAGTCATGACGGAACGCTTCACACCCACCCCCGAGGACAAGTTCAGCTTCGGTCTCTGGACGGTGGGCTGGCAGGGCAAGGACCCGTTCGGCGACACGACCCGCCCGGCGCTGGATCCCGTCGAATCGGTTCACCGACTCGCGGAGCTCGGTTCGTGGGGTGTGACCTTCCACGACGACGACCTCATTCCGTTCGGCTCGACGGAGGCGGAGCGCGAAGCGCACATCAAGCGGTTCAGGCAGGCGACCGAGGCGACCGGCATCACGGTCGAGATGGTCACCACGAACCTCTTCACCCACCCCGTGTTCAAGGAGGGCGGCTTCACCGCGAACGACCGCGACATCCGCCGCTACGCCCTGCGCAAGGTGCTGCGCAATGTCGACCTCGCGGCCGAACTGGGCGCCAAGACCTTTGTCGCCTGGGGCGGCCGTGAAGGCGCGGAGTCGGGCGGTGCCAAGGACATCCGCCTTGCCCTCGACCGGATGAAGGAGGCGTTCGACCTGCTCGGGGAGTATGTCGTCGAGCAGGGCTACGACCTCAGATTCGCCATCGAGCCCAAGCCCAACGAGCCGCGCGGCGACATCCTGCTGCCCACCGTCGGTCACGCCCTGGCGTTCATCGACCGCCTGGAGCGCCCCGATCTGTTCGGCGTCAACCCGGAGGTCGGCCACGAGCAGATGGCCGGGCTCAACTTCCCGCACGCCATCGCCCAGGCGCTCTGGTCGGGCAAGCTCTTCCACATCGACCTCAACGGCCAGCACGGCACCCGCTACGACCAGGACCTGCGGTTCGGCGCCGGCGACCTGCGCGCCGCCTTCTGGCTGGTCGACCTGCTGGAGAACGCGGGCTGGGAGGGCGCGCGGCACTTCGACTTCAAGCCGCCGCGCACCGAGGACATCGACGGGGTGTGGGCCTCCGCCGCCGGCTGTATGCGCAACTATCTGATCCTCAAGGAGCGCGCCGCCTCCTTCCGCGCCGACCCGCTCGTCCAGGAGGCGCTGCGCGCCTCCCGCGTGGACGAACTGGCGCAGCCCACCGCCCCCGAGGGCGTGACCGCCCTGCTGGCCGACCGCGCCGCCTACGAGGAGTTCGATGTCGATGCCGCCGCCGCGCGCGGTATGGCGTTCGAGCACCTCGACCAGCTCGCGATGGACCACCTCCTCGGCGTCCGCTGACGTCGGGACCGCGCCGCGAGGCGCGCGGGACGGGCGTACGTCAGCCCGTTCCGCGCGCCTCGCGGTGTACGTACGCCACCGGATCGGCCAGCACCGCCTGGACGACCAGAGCCGCCGCGCCGCGTGCCGCGTCGCCCGCCGAGGAGGACCCGCGCAGCCGCCCGCTGTCGCTCTCCCACAGGCCCGACACCACCCGGGCGGTCAGCTCCCGGTCGGCGGCGGCCGAGAGCCAGGGCATCAGCTCCCGGTAGATCCCGCCCAGGACGACCGCGTCCGGATCGAAGAGATTCACCGCACCCGACAGCACCCGGCCAAGGACCCGCCCGGCCCGTTCCACGGCGGCGACGGCCTCCGGGTCGCCCGCGCTCGCCCGCAGCCCCAGCTCGGCCACGCCCGGCACCCCGGCGTTCTCGTCGATCCCCGCCGCCCGCAGCAGCGCGGACTGGCCCGCGTACTGCTCCAGACACCCCCGGGAGCCACAACGGCACAGCGGACCCTCAGGATCGACCACCACATGGCCGATCTCCCCGGCGAACCCATGGGCCCCGCGCAGCAGTTCGCCATTGAGCACCAGCGCGCCGCCGACGCCGATCTCACCCGTCAGATAGAGGAAGGTACGGAGCGGGCCGAGTTCGCCGAACCACAGCTCCGCCAGCGCCGCGAGATTGGCCTCGTTCTCCGAACTCACCGGCAGCGGGGGCAGTTCGGGGCGCAGCTCGGCCAGCGCGGCGGCGAACAGCTCGTCGGCGGGGACGAGATTCCAGCCGAGGTTCGGGGCCTGTCGGACCGTACCGCCCGACACCAGCCCCGGCAGGGCGAGTTGGACCCCGACCGGCAGCAAGTCCTGCTGGGCGGCGGACTCCAGGGTGCGAGCGGCGATCCTGGCGCAGCGGGCCAGTACATCGGTGGGCCGGGAGCCCCGGTTGTCGAGGTGTTCGGTCAGCCGGACCCGGTCGGTGCCGGACAGGTCGACCACACACACCGACACATAGTCGATATTGATCTCGACGCCGATCCCCGCGGGTCCCGTGCGCGTCACCTTCAGTACGGTGCCGGGGCGCCCGGCCTGGCCGCTGAACGTCTTGCCGGACTCGGAGAGGAACCCGCTGTCCAGCAGCTGTTCGACCAGGGACGACACGGCCGCCCGGGTCAGGCCCACCCGCGCCGCGACACCGGCCCGGGTCGCCTCGCCCTCGTCCCGTACCGCTCGCAGCACAAGGCTGAGATTGTGCCGGCGCACGGTCTCTTTGTCGGCCTTCGGGCCGAGGGAAGTGTGGTTGTTGTTCATCTCGCAGACGAGCCTATGTGATCGGCCCGCGGTGGCGGGAGCGGAGCGCCAAGCCGACCGGCCGATCAGTCGGCCCTCCCAGGTCCTGTCGGTCGAGAGGCTCTAGCCCCGCTGTGCCGGGACCGTCCCCGCCGTGCCGTCCGGCGTCCAGGAGGGGGCCGTGCCGGTGAGCTGGCAGACCATGAGGTAGAAGGGGATCGGCGGGGTGTAGGGCGTGGGGTCCTCCGGCCAGTGGATCAGCCGGGGGTGCGCCGCGGGTACGGTCGTCCCCGCGACATAGCGGGCCGGGGAAGGCCAGGTCAGATCGAGGTCAGAGCCCGCCGGAACGATCCACCACCACCACTCGGCGTCGGCGAAGACACAGCCCTTCCTCGGCAGCCGGGCCATCAGCCGGAAGCCGTGCTCCGCCGGGATACCCACGGCGTCGCACCCCAGCGAGGCGGGCAGGGTCGGCGGCAGCGGCAGCTGTACGTATCCGGGAGACGACTCGGTGCGCAGGCCGCGCGAAAGGCGCTGTAGCGCGGTCTTCAGCATGACTGCTCCGCTCCGTGTGACAGTTCCGCCCAGACGACCCGCCCGGGTCCGTATCCCGAGGTGTCGTGGGCTCCCCAGCCACTGCATATGGACTCGACGAGAAACAGTCCACGGCCGCCCTCGCCCTCGGCCTCGCCTTCCGCGGTGCGGTGCAGCTGCGGCCCCGTCGGCCCGTACCCCTGGTCCTCCACGGCGATCCGCAGCTTTCCGTCGCTCTGCCGTATCTCGCAGATGACATGGTCGCCCGCCGCGTGCACCACCGCGTTGGTGACCAGCTCCGACACGACGAGCACCGCGGTCTCGCGGGACTCCTCGTCCACGCCCCAGGTGACGAGACGGTCGCGGGTCAGCTGTCTGGCACGACAGACGGACTCGGCGTGAGCCGGCAACTGGAACCCGTAACGGCGGACAACGTTGCCAGGGCACAGGGCTATGAGCTGGGGGGTGAGCGCGTTACCAGGTGCCACGACCGATTCCTAACGGTGGGGGAGCAGCGTTCGCGCGCAAGACCTCTCCCGTGGCAGAGCGCGACAACCGCGTGAACTGGTTCACCGATCCACTCTCCACCCGCCGAGGACACTTGGCAAGTAGCACTCTGAATTTTTCAGAGTGCCGTGTTCTTCGTGGAAGAGACATGGCAGACTGCTGTCAACCGTGCGTGGGGAGGACCCAGAAGTGAGTGAGCCGCGGTCCGCCCCGACCGTGGGACAGGTCGTACTGGGCAGACGTCTGCAGGATCTGCGGGAGCGTGTCGGCCTGAAGCGCGAGGAGGCCGCCAAGCTCCTCCGCGTGGCACCGGCGACCATACGCAGGATGGAGACGGCCGAGGTCGCTCTCAAGATCCCCTATGTGCAGGTGCTGCTCAGGGCCTATGGGATCCCCGAGGACGAGGCCGACGCGTTCGTCGAGCTCACCGAGGAAGCCAATAAGCCGGGCTGGTGGCAGCGGTTCCACGACATCCTGCCCGACTGGTTCAGCATGTATGTCAGCCTGGAGGGGTCCGCGGCGCTGCTCAGGGCGTACGAACCGCACTTCGTCCCCGGGCTGCTCCAGACCGAGGGTTACGCGCGCGCCGTGATGAACGCCGGAGCGGTGGGACAGGCGCAGCCCGAGGACATCGAGCGCCATGTGGCGCTCCGGATGGAACGCCAGTCGCTCCTGACCCGTGCGGACGCGCCCAAATTCTGGGTGATCATGGATGAGACGGTGCTGCGCCGCCCGGTGGGCGAGGGCCCGGAGATCATGCGGGAACAGATCGACCGGCTGCTCGAAGCCACCGCCCTGTCCCATGTGACCCTCCAGATCGCGGAATTCTCGACCGGACACCACCCGGGTACCTACGGGCCGTTCGTGATCTTCCGTTTCGCCGAACCGGAGCTGCCGGACATGGTCTACAGCGAGTACCTCACCGGTGCGGTCTATCTCGACGCTCGTCCCGAAGTGGCCACCCACCTGGAGGTCATGGACCGGATGGCGGCCCAGGCCGCAACTGCACAACGCACGAAGGAGATCCTCAAGGATGTCCGCAAGGAGCTGTGAATGGATCCCATATACAACGGCATGCCCGCCGCCGACCTCGGCGCCGAAGGCTGGCACAAGCCGTGGAGTGGTGGTAACGGCGGCAACTGCATCGAGGCCATGAAGCTGGCCGACGGCAGAGTCGCGGTGCGCCAGTCCGCCGACCCAGACGGCCCCGCGCTGATCTACACCACCAACGAGATCGCCGCCTTCATCCAGGGTGCCAAGTCGGGCCAGGCGGACTTCCTGCTCACCTGATCCATCGGCCGGTCCTGCTCAGCCGAACCAGCTCAACCCCTGTTCTTCCGTTCTCCCCTTCTCCACAGCTGTATATCTCCACTCATCGACGACTCATTGACCTGAGACTCATGGAGCGCACATGACCGGGCATGACCCGATCGACACCACCAGGCCGCATCCGGCCCGGGTGTACGACTGGTTCCTCGGCGGCAAGGACAATTACCCGGTGGACGAGGAGATGGCGAAGCAGCTTCTCGCACTCGACGCCAGGGGTCCCGAAATGGCCCGGGTCAACCGGGCGTTCATGCACCGCGCCACCCGCTGGCTCGGCACCGAGGGCGGGGTGCGCCAGTTCCTCGACATCGGTACGGGCATCCCCACCGAGCCCAATCTCCACCAGATAGCCCAGGAGGTCGCACCCGACTCCCGGATCGTCTACACGGACAACGACCCGATCGTCCTCCGGCACGCCGAGGCGCTGCTGCGCAGCACCCCGGAGGGCGTCACCGAGTATGTCCAGGCCGATGTGCGCGAGCCGGGGAGCATCATCGAGGCCGCCGGGAAGATCCTGGACCTCACCCGTCCGGTCGCGCTCTCGCTCGTCGCGCTGCTCCACTTCGTCTCGGACGAGGACGGCGCGTACGAGCTGGTGCGCCGGCTGTTCGACCCGCTGCCGTCCGGCAGCTATCTCGTCATCTCCCACGCCACGGGCGATTTCGACCGGGAGAGCTCGGACCAGGCCCGTGCGCTGTACCAGCAGCGTGGTCTGACCCTGGCCCTCCGTTCGCGGGACGAGTTCGCCGCGTTCTTCACCGGGCTCGATCTGGTCGAGCCCGGCGTCTCGCTGGCCGCCGACTGGCGGCCGGAGCTGGGTGAGGTCGTGCCGGTCCCCGGCAACGAGCCGATCCCCGGGTACGCGGCCGTGGCACGCAAGCTGTAACCGGTAACGGGGGCGCGGCGTCGCAGCACTATTCAGGTGTGCTGCGACGCCGCGCGCAAGAGTGGTGACCGCTGCCCCTCAGGCGCCCACGCGGCGCTTGTTCCAGACGTCGAAGCCGACGGCGGCCAGCAACACCAGCCCCTTGATGACCTGTTGGTAGTCGGTGCCGATGCCCACGAGCGACATGCCGTTGTTGAGCACGCCGAGCACCAGCCCGCCGATGATCGCGCCGAAGACCGTGCCCACGCCGCCGCTCATGGAGGCGCCGCCGATGAACGCGGCGGCGATGGCCTCCAGTTCGAAGTTGATCCCGGCCTGGGGCACACCCGCGTTGAGCCGGGCCGCGTAGACGATTCCGGCCAGCGCCGCCAGCACCCCCATGGTGACGAAGACGAGGAATGTGACGCGCCTGTCCTTGACCCCGGACAGCTTCGCCGCGGCCTGGTTGCCACCGAGCGCGTACACATGACGGCCGACGACCGCGTTGCGCATCACATAACCGAAGCCGATCAGCAGCGCCGCGAGCAGCAGCAGGACGACCGGCACCCCGCGATAGCTGGCCAGTGTCATCGTGAAGGCGAGTACGGCGGCGGCGAGCGCCACGCACTTGACGAGGAAGAGGCTACGGGGAAGCACCTCCAGGTCGTACGCCCGCTGCCGGCGCCGGTCCCTGAACTCCTGGAAGAGCGCGAACGCCAGCAGCGCCAGCCCCATCAGCAGGGTCAGGTTGTGGTAGTTGGTGGCCGGGCCGATCTCGGGCAGATAGCCGGTCGAGATCTTCTGGAAGCCCTCGGGGAACGGGCCGAGTGAACGCGACCCCAGGAAGATCTGCGTACCGCCACGGAACAGCAGCATGCCGGCGAGTGTGACGATGAACGACGGAATGCCGACATACGCGATCCAGAACCCCTGCCAGGCACCGGCGACGGCCCCGATGAGCAGTCCGAGGACCAGCGCGAGCACCCACGGGATGTCGTGCTCGACCATCATCACCGCGCAGGCGGCGGAGACGAACGCGGCCAGCGAGCCGACGGAGAGATCGATATGGCCCGCGATGATGACGATCATCATGCCGATGGCGAGGACCAGGATGTAGCTGTTCTGGAGCACCAGATTGGTGACGTTGTTCGGCTTGAGGAGGACGCCGTCGGTCCAGATCTCGAACAGGACGACGATCAGGCCGAGCGCGATCAGCATGCCGTACTGCCGCATATTGCGGCGCGCCGCCTCCAGCAGGAGCGCCCCCGTACCGCTTCGCCCGGAGGGAGGCGCCGGTGGGGATTCCTTCGGTGTGTCGCCCTTCGGCGTATCGGTGGTGACCGGACCCATGTCGACTACCTCGTGTTCTTGGTCATGTGAGTCATCTGACGCATCAGGACTTCCTGGGTCGCTTCCGCCCGTGGGATCTCACCGGTGAGCCGGCCGGCCGCCATCGTGTACACGCGGTCGCACATACCGAGCAGTTCGGGGAGTTCGGAGGAGATGAGGATGACGGCCTTGCCCTCGGCGGCGAGCTGGTCGATGACGGTGTAGATCTCGTACTTCGCGCCGACATCGATACCGCGCGTGGGCTCGTCGAGGATCAGCACCTCGGGTCCGGCGAAGATCCATTTGCTCAGGACGACCTTCTGCTGATTGCCGCCGGACAGCCGGCCGGCCTGTTCGAAGACCGTCGGCGCCTTGATGTTCATGCTCCCGCGGTACGACTCGGCGACCCGTGTCTCCTCGTGCTCGTCGACCACCCCGCGCCGGGCGACCTTCGACAGACCGCTCAGGGTGATGTTCCGGCCGATGGTGTCGATGAGATTGAGCCCGTACCGCTTGCGGTCCTCGGTGACATACGCGATGCCGTGCCCGACGGCCTCCGGCACCGTCCGGGTACTGATCTCCCGGCCGTCCTTGAGTACGGTCCCGCTGATGTTCGTGCCGTACGCGCGGCCGAAGACGCTCATGGCCAGTTCGGTGCGGCCCGCGCCCATCAGCCCCGCGATCCCCACGATCTCGCCCCTGCGGACCTGGACCGAGACGCCGTCGACGACCTTGCGCTGCTGGTCGATCGGGTGGTGCACCGTCCAGTCGCGCACCTCCAGCGCGGGGTGCGCGCCCGGATCGCCCTCGTAGGGGGTGCGTTCGGGGAAGCGGTGGTCGAGATCGCGGCCGACCATGCCCCGGATGATCCGGTCCTCGGTGGTCGACTCGGCCTTCACATCGAGGGTTTCGACGGTCCGGCCGTCCCGCAGGATCGTGACGGAGTCGGCCACCTCCGCTATCTCGTTCAGCTTGTGCGAGATGATGATGGAGGTGATGCCCTGCTCCTTCAACTCCCTGATCAGCCTCAGGAGCTGGGCGCTGTCGCCGTCGTTGAGCGCGGCGGTCGGCTCGTCGAGGATCAGCAGCTTCACCCGCTTCGCGAGCGCCTTCGCGATCTCCACGAGCTGTTGCTTGCCGACCCCGATATCGGCGACCCGGGTCCCCGGACGCTCGTCCAGACTCACCCGTTCGAGCAGTGAGGCCGCGTGTCCGAGGGTGTCGTTCCAGTTGATGAAGCCATGGGTGGCGTGCTCGTTGCCGAGGAAGATGTTCTCCGCGATCGACAGGTAGGGGATCAGGGCGAGTTCCTGATGGATGATCACAATGCCCTGGGCCTCGCTGGCCCTGATGTCGCGGAAGGCGCAGGGGGAGCCCTCGAAGAGGATCTCGCCGTCGTAACTGCCGTGCGGATGGACCCCGCTGAGCACCTTCATCAGGGTCGACTTGCCCGCTCCGTTCTCGCCGCAGACAGCGTGCACCTCGCCCCGGGCGACCGTGAGGCTGACATCGGAGAGCGCCCTGACCCCGGGGAAGGTCTTCACGATGGAGCGCATCTCCAGGACGGGCGTCGTCACGTCAGGTCACTCGCCTTGAGGTAGCCGGAGTCCACCAGTTCCTTCCGGTAGTTCTCCTTGTCGACGCTGACCGGCTTCAGCAGATACGCCGGGACGACCTTGGCCTTGTTGTCGTACGACTTCTCGTCGTTGACCTCGACCTTCTCGTCCTTCAGCATCGCGTCCGCCATCCGGGCGGCCGTCCTGGCCAGCAGGCGGATGTCCTTGTAGACCGTCATGGTCTGCCCGCCGGCGATGATCGACTTCACCGAGGCGACCTCGGCGTCCTGCCCGGTGACCACCGGATACGGCTTCGCCGACGTCCCGTAGCCATCGGACCTGAGCGACGACAGAATGCCGATGGAGATGCCGTCGTACGGCGAGAGCACCGCGTCCACGTGCCGCGAGCCGTACGACTTGGTGAGCAGGTCGTCCATCCGCTTCTGCGCGGTGCCGCCGTCCCAGCGCAGGGTGGTGACCTGGTTCAGCCGGGTCTGTCCGCTCCGGACGACGAGCCGCTTGTCGTCGATGTACGGCTTGAGGGTCTTCATCGCGCCGTTGAAGAAGTACTGGGTGTTGTTGTCGTCGGGGGAGCCGGCGAACAGCTCGATATTGAACGGGCCTTTCCCGCCGCCGTCCTTCAGACCCAGCTTGTCGATCAGGTAGGTGGCCTGGAGGACACCGACCCTCTCGTTGTCGAACGACGCGTAGTAGTCGACATTCTTGGTGCCGAGGATCAGCCGGTCGTACGAGATCACCTTGATGTCGTGGTCCGCTGCCTGCTGGAGGACATCGCTCAGGGCGCTGCCGTCGATAGCCGCGACGACCAGGACACTCACACCCTTGGTGATCATGTTCTCGATCTGGGCGACCTGTTGGGCAACGTTGTCCTCGCCGTACTGGAGGTCGGTCTCGTAGCCGAGCTTCCTGAGTTCGCCGACGACGTTGTTGCCGTCGGCGATCCAGCGTTCCGACGACTTGGTGGGCATCGAGATGCCGATGGTGGAACCCTTGCCGCCCTTCGTGTCGTCCTTGCTGCCGCCCTCACCGCTCTGCCCGCAGGCGGCGAGCGAGAGGACCAGCGATACGGCGGTGACGGCGAGTGCGGCTCGGCGAGTGCGCATGGGGCATCAGTCCTTGTCCGGGGTCATGACTGGTCTGGGGTCAGGGGGAAGCGGCTGAGCGGACCGGGCAGCCGGGAGCCGGGCGGCGACATTCCGCCGTCGGCGCCGTGCCGGATGAGCAGATCGAGGACGAGCCGGCCGCGGCGGACCCGTTCACGGGCGCTGCTGAGGGCGGTGTCCCGCACCTGGGCGCCGTACGGATAGATTCCGGGCGACTTCGACAGCCCGAACTTGAGATAGAGCGGGGCGCCGCGGCGGATCAGCTCCGCCGTCTCGTACATCCGCACATAGCCGCCGAGATCGTCCGGCGCCTCGATATAGAGGTCCATCGGCGCCCGGCTCGCCCGGCGGATCTCACTGAAATGCGCGAGCGCCAGATCCGAGGGGATATTGATCGAGTCGGCGCCCAGCTGCTCGAACACCGCGTACGACGCCGGGTTGACCGGGCCGATCAGCGCCGACACCTTGAACGTGGTGTCGGCGGGCAGTACGCCCCGGGCGCGCAGCCGGTGCAGGGTCCACAGCACGCCCTCGTCCGCGACGAGCAGACACCTCACCCCGAGTCCGGTCGCGCGCAGGGCGTCCTCGACACAGCCGGCCAGGGCGTCATGGCCCCGGGCGCGCAGTCCCGCGCCGCCGGAATCCGTACGGGTCGAGCCGCCGGTGTCCCACGTTCCGCGCGGCCCGGTGAACAGACACAGCTCGATGCCGCGGGACGCGCAGGCGTCGGCCATCTCGGTGATGTCGGCGTCGGAGAGCATCCAGACACCGCTGCCCTGGCTGACGCGGTGGATGGGCACATCGAGACGGGCCGACTCCTTGAGGACCTCCGCCAGACACTCGGGGCCCTCCACCGAGGGGACCTCGGTACGCCAGCGGCCACCGTCGGGGAAAGCGTGCGGGGAGGCGTCCGCGGGGTGGGGTGCGGGCGCGGTCAGTCCGATCGTGGTGAGCGCCTGTTCGCCGGGGCGGCGGGGGGCGGGGGCTGATACGTCGGTCACGGACGTGTCCTCCGGTTCAGTGGTGCGCGGTGTGGTGCGCGTCCGGCTCGGGTCAGGGGCGCAGCAGCACCTTTCCGGTGCCCGGAGCGCCGCCGCCGACCAGCGTCACGGCCTCGCCGTACCGCTCCAGCGGGAATTCGTGGGTGATCAGCGGAGCCGGGGCCAGCAGCCCGGCGGTGAAGGCCCGTACGGCGAAGGTCCAGGCGGCGGACGGCGCGCCGAAGACACCGCGTACCGTGAGCTGACGCACCGTCAGGAGCGCGGGATCGATCCCGGTCGCGCCGGGGGCGAACATGCCGGTGAGTACCACCCGGCCGCCGCGCCGGGCCAGCAGACAGGACGAGGCGGCCGTGGACGGTGCGCCGGCGGTCTCCACCACCAGGTCGTACCGGCCCCGCAGTTCCTTCGCGTCCTCGGGGGTCCCGGTCAGGGTCGCGCCGAACCGCGTCGCCTGCCGGGTCTGTTCGGACCGTGGATCGATCACCGCCAGCTCGGCGGGGGAGGAGGCCGTGAGCAGCTGCACGGCGAGGAGCCCCAGAGTGCCCGCGCCCACCACCGCGATCCGCTCACCGGGCTCGGGCCGGCAGGACCGTATCGCCGCGGCCACCACGGCGGCCGGTTCCAGCAGGGCGGCGGCCCGCAGATCCGCGTCGTCGGCGAGCGGATGCAACAGCCGTGCGGGTACCACGACATGGTCGGCGAACGCACCGGGAACGGTGAAGCCCGTCTCGTCGTAGCCGCCGGCGCACAGCGAGGTCTCGGCCGCCCGGCACCGCGCGCAGATCCCGCAGGCACGGAACCCCTCGGCGACCGTGGCGCGGCCGGTCAGCCGTGCGTCGACGCCCTCGCCCACCGCGTCGACCGTCCCGGCCCACTCATGCCCCGGAGTCACCGGATAGCGCACATGGGCCGCGTCGCGATGGCCGTCGTACACCTCGCGGTCGCTCATACAGATCCCGGCGGCGGCGACCCGTACCCGCACCTCGCCGGGCCCGGGGACGGGTAAAGGGCCGCTCACCAGCCGGTGGACACCTGGCCGGTCGACGACGATCGCCCGACTGACCGCCGCGTCCGCCGTCGGGCCCGTCACCGCGGCTTCCTCGGCTCGCGCTTCTCCCAGCCCTCGGCCCACAGATCGAACCGCGCGTGCTGCTGAGGGAATTCGGCCGCCGCCGCCACATCGAACTCGACCCCGAGACCCGGCGCGTACGACACCTCGAAACACCCCGTCACGGGATCGACCTCCGGAGCGCCGGTGACGACCTTCTTGATCTCCGCGTCCGCGAAGTCATTGAAGTGCTCAAGAATCTTGAAGTTCGGTGTGCAGGCGGCCAGTTGAAGGCTCGCGGCGGTCAGCACCGAACCGCCGACATTGTGCGGTGCGATCAGTGTGTAGTGGGTCTCGGCGGTCGCGGCGAGCTTCCGGGCCTCCAGGATGCCGCCGATGTGCCCCACGTCCGGCTGGATGATGTCGGCGGCCCCCGACTCGAACAGCTCCCGGAACTCGATCCGGTCATGGATCCGTTCACCGGTCGCGATCGGCGACTCGACCTTCTCCGCGACCTTGCTCAGGGCCTTGAGATTCTCCGGCGGCACCGGCTCCTCCAGCCAGGCCGGGGCGTACGGCGCCATCTCGCGCGCCAGCCGTACCGCGGTCGACGGGCTGAAGCGGCCGTGCATCTCCAGCATCAGCTCCGCGTCGGGCCCGATCGCGTCCCGTACCGCCTCGATCAGCGCCACCGCCTCGTTCGACGCCGCCCGGTCCAGCTCGAAGTGGCCGGTGCCGAACGGGTCGATCTTCAGGGCCCGGTAGCCGCGCGCGATCACCGCCCCGGCCGCCCGGTGGTACGCCTCCGGGGTCCGTTCCGTGGTGTACCAGCCATTGGCGTACGCCTTGACCCGGTCGGTGACCCTGCCGCCGAGCAGCTGCCACACCGGTACGCCCAGTGCCTTGCCCTTGATGTCCCAACAGGCCATTTCCACGACGGCGATGCCCGACATCACGATCTCGCCGGCCCGCCCGTAGTCGCCGTACTTCATCCGCCGTACGAGATCCTCTACGGCGAACGGGTCGGAGCCCTGGATGTGGTTGGCCTCGGCCTCGCGTAGATAGCCGAGCAGCGCGTCCGTTCTGCCGAGCATCCGGGTCTCGCCGACCCCGGTGAGCCCTTCGTCCGTATGAACGAGGACATAGGTGAGGTTACGCCAGGGCGTACCGACCACATGTGTGCTGATTCCCGTGATGCGCACGGTAGTTGCCCTCATCTCGTTCGGTATTTCGGCACCCGTTCGAAATCGTGGCGTGACGGTATTCAGGCACTCCGAGGGGTGTCAATGGGGTGCGCGCCGGTTAGTCTGTGTTCGTCATTCCGGCCAATGGTCGAGGTACCGAACAGGAGGGGTGGGTGAGCGGTCGTGGGACGGCTGGTCCCCGCGGTGACGCGGGCCCTGGACATACTCGAACTGTTCCTGGACGGCGACGGCACGCTCTCCGCCCCCGATGTCATCAGGAAACTCCAACTGCCGCGCACCACCGTGCACGAACTGCTCACCACGCTCGCGGCCCGCTCGTATCTGGCGGCCGTCCCGGGACAGCCCGGGCGCTACCGCCTCGGTGTGCGCTCCTACCAACTCGGCAGCAGATACGCGGAACAGCTCGATCTCGCCGCCGAGGGCGGGCATGTCGCCCGTGAGATCGCCGAGACATGCGACGAGACCGTCCATGTCGCGATCCTGGAGGAGACCGACGTCATCTACATCGCGAAGGTGGACTCCACGCACGCGGTCAGGATGGTCTCGGCGGCCGGCCGCAGACTGCCCGCCCACTGCACCTCGGTCGGCAAGATGCTGCTCGCCTCACTGCCCGCCGATGAGCTGGAGAACCGTATCGCCGGGCATGAGTTCACCGCGATGACGCCCGCGAGCATCACCGATCCGGCGGTACTGCGGGCGGAGTTGGCCGGGATCAGGGAGCGCGGTGTCGCCGTCGAGCACCGCGAGTCCAACCCCGATGTGAGCTGTGTGGCGGCGCCGGTACGGGACAGCGGTGGCCGGGTCGTCGCGGCCCTGTCCATCTCCGTGCCGATGATCCGGTGGAGCGACGCGCGCGAGGAGGAGCTCGCCCGGCTCGCCGTGGAGGGCGCGGGCGCGCTTTCGGCGCGGCTCGGTCACCGCGGGTGAGCGACCGTGGCCTCGGAGGCGAGAATGGGCGTATGCCCCGACGCCCCGCTCACCCCGGCCGATCCGCTCGCACTGCTCGCACTGCTCGCACCGGCCGCCCCGCTCGCAGTGGCCGGTCCGCCGTCACCGCCGGCTCGCCCTGCCCCTGCGGGCTGGACGCGACGTACGGCGCGTGCTGTGGCCGGTTCCACACGGGTCCCGCCACCGCGCCCACCGCCGAGCTGCTGATGCGCTCCCGCTACAGCGCCTTCGCCGTCCTCGACGCGGCCTATCTGCTGCGCTCCTGGGACCCCGCCACCCGTCCGCCGGCCGTCGATCTCGACCCCGCGACGCGGTGGACCGGCCTGGAGGTCCTGGACACCACCGACGGCAGCCCGTTCCACACCACGGGCACGGTCACCTTCCGGGCCCATTTCACCCAGCGGGGCGAGCCGGATGTCCTGGAGGAGCGCAGCCGGTTCGCGCGCCACGACGGGGCCTGGGTGTATGTGGGGCCCGCCTGAGCGGCACCTTTGCCGAGTGGTCTCCGGTCACAGCACCACCACCGGGCGGAGCACATCGCCCTGGTGCTCCGGGTGAACGCCTCCTCGACGCTGTCCGGTGCGATGGTCTCGGTGACGAACGCCTCCAGGTCCAGCCGGCCCCCGCCGGTACAGATCGATCAGTATGGCGGGTGTCCGATTGCCCGCCGCTCAGGGCGGACGGCGGCTCACCCGCCGCGCGGGAATGCCGACGATCCGGTATTGACAGGTGCGATTCCGCTACTGCATCGCCGTTCAGTAAACGCCCCCTCCGAGGGCCATCCCACGCGCCGGCTCGCACCGGGGCGCCGTTCCCATCACCGTGAGTGGTGCCCAGCCTGTACCGTCGCCGCCCGCCCCGCCGGCGCCCCTCCCGGGGCGGTCCGGAGGACCTGACCGCTCCCGGCGTCCCACCGCTCCGTACGGCGTCCCCGCCACCGGAGGGCCGCCCCCGTATCCCCCGCGAACGCACCGTCTGCGACGAGTGCCCCACACCGGACGGAAGCCATGACAGCCGGCCCACTGAGTACCCCTCGCACCACCACCGTCGACGCACCGCCGCACCTTCAGATGATCTGGACCGATCCGGTCACCGGACGGCAGGGATTCGTCGTCATCGACCGGCTGGTCAGAGGTGTCGCCAGCGGTGGACTCCGTATGCGCGAGGGCTGCACGCTCGACGAAGTACGCGGCCTGGCGGCCGGAATGACCCGTAAGGAAGCGCTCCACTACGACCCGGCCGGCCGCTATGTCCCGCTCGGTGGCGCGAAGGGCGGCATCGACTGCAGCCCGCACGACCCGGAGGCACGCGCCGTCCTCCGCCGCTTCCTCGACGCCGTACGGTCCGTCCTCAAGCACCACTGGACCACCGGCGAAGACCTCGGCGTGCGCCAGGACACCATCGACGAAGTCCTCACCGAACTGGGCCTGGACAGCTCCATCGAGGCCATCTACCCACTGCTTGACGACCCCGCGGAAGCACGCCGGCGACTGGCGGACGCGTTCGCCGTCGAGGTCGGCGGAATCCCGCTCCCCGAACTCGTCGGCGGCCTCGGTGTCGCCGAATCGGCCCTCACCGCGCTCGACCGCCTCGGCATCGCCCGCACGTCGGCACGGGCCGTCGTCCAGGGCTTCGGATCGATGGGCGGCGCGACCGCCCGCTACCTCGCCCGGGCGGGTGTCACCGTGGTGGGTCTGGTCGACGCCCGCGGTGTGATCGTCAACCCCGAGGGGCTCGATGTCGAGCGGCTGCTCCGCACGCGCGACGCCCTGGGCGGAATCGACCGCGCGCAGCTGCGCCCCGGCGACTCCCAGCCCGCCGACGGCGCCTGGCTCGACCTCGACTGCGAGATCCTTGTCCCGGCGGCGGTCTCCTACTGCATCGACGCGTCCGACCAGGCGCGGATCAAGGCCCGGATCATCGCCGAGGCCGCCAACATGCCCACACTCCCCGAGGCGGAGGCCGCGCTGCACGCACGCGGCATCCTGGTCCTGCCGGACTTCGTGGCCAACTCGGCGACGAACGCCTGGTGGTGGTGGACGCTCTTCGGCGACATCGGCGCCGATTCCGGCCAGGCCCACGCGAAGGTCGGACAGGCCATGCGCCGCCTCACCGGCGACATGCTCGCCGACGCCGAGAAGCGCGGCGTCACACCGCGTGAAGCGGCACTCGGGGTGGTCGACCGCCAGCTCGCCCGTATCGAGGCCAGGTTCGGCCGGCACACCGGCACGACCGGAACACACCGCACGGGAGGCGGCCATGACGACCGGCGCTGAACTCGTCGCGGCCGGAGCGTGGACGGCGGGGCTGCTCGGCAAGCACCTCACCCTGCCCCCGCTGACCGTCACACAGCAGGACACATTCCACTTCCGGCGGCTGGACCCGGCGGCCCCCGCGTGGCCCAGCGTTCTCCACGAGCGGGGCGACGGCGTCCACCACCTGGCCGGTGGCAGGGACGGCGGTCCGGACGGCGACCGTAAGATCCTGACCGACTGCCCGACCGACTGCCCGACCGGGCGCCAACGGGCCGCCGGACGGCCGGGTTTTCCTGACATCCGAGTCAGGAGGCCCGAGTAAGGTGTCCTCCGTGACACGCAAAAAGGTTGTCCTGAGGCGTGAGGAAATCCTCGAAGCGACAGTGGAGCAGATCAAGCTGCGGGGCATCGCGACCACCCGCGTCGCCGATGTCGCCGGGGCGCTGAAGGTGAGCAGTGGGCTGGTCCACTACCACTTCGCCACCAAGGAACTGCTCGTCGAGGAAGCCTTCGCCTACGCGGCGCGGCGTGAGATGGAGGCTCTGCGGACGACGGTCGCCCGGTCCGGCTCCGTGGTGACCCGGATGAAAGCGCTGATCCGGCTGTACGCGCCGACGGGACAGGCGCCCGGCTGGCGGCTGTGGATCGACGGCTGGTCGGCGGGCATGCGGGACAAGGGTCTGCACGACGTGATGCGGGAGATGGACGAGGAGTGGAAGTCCCGCATCATGTCGCTGGTCCAAGAGGGAATCGACAACGGCGAGTTCCACTGCGCCGACGCCCGGGTCGCGGCGTGGCGGATCACACTCTTCCTCGACGGTCTCGCCGTGCAGCTCATCGCCCGGCGCGGAGCCCTGGAGAAAGCGGAAGCCTCGCGGTGGGTGCGTGAGCACGTGGCCGCGGAGCTCGGGATCGATCCCGCGGCCCTCGGGCCGCGCCGTGCCGCCGTACAGAAGGCCGACCTGTCCTGAGGCGCGCGCCGGGACCGTACGCCGTCTCCGCGTACCGGGAGTGCGGGAACGCGGGAGTGAGGGGGGCTCAGTGACAACCGGACATCGGGCCGGGCCGGTCTCCGACCGCGCGGGAGGCTCAGGGCGCCGACTCGCCTTCGTGGCGCTGACATGCGCCACCGCGGTCTGGGGCTGGAGTTATCTGGCGACGCGCTGGCTCCTCCCGGAGATGGGCACGGCGAGTCTGGTCGCCGTCCGCTTCCTCCTCGCCGGACTGATCATGGTGGCGGTCAGACCCCGCGCGATCGTGTCGCTCGGCCTCCGGCACACCTGCGCCGGACTGGGGCTCGCCTGCTTCCTCGGCGCCGGAACGCTCCTCCAGATTCAGGGCCAGCACTACATCCCGCCCTCCCAGTCCGGCTTCCTCACCTCGCTCTTCGTGATCCTGACTCCGCTGGTGGCATGGACTCTGTTCAGGACGAAGGTCACGAGGGGCGTCTGGGGCGGTGTGATCGCCGCGACGGTCGGCCTGGGCGTCATCGCCTTCAACGGGGTCTCCTTCAGCTTCGGCACCTGGCTGACCCTGGCGGGCGCGCTGTCGTATTCGGTGCACATGGCGCTCCTGTCGGCGTACGCGTCGGCAGACAGGGTCTATGGGCTGGCCGCGCTGCAGATCCTCGGCACCGGCGTACTCGCCTCGTTCTGGGCGGTACCGAGCGGGATCGATCTCCCGGACACCCCGGCCGGCTGGGGCTGGCTCGCCTACTCGACCCTGCTGGCGACGCTCGGCATGTACGCGGTGCAGACCTGGGCGCAGTCCCGGATCACCGCCGCGAGCGCGGCGGTCGTCATGGCCTGCGAACCACTGTTCGTAGCCCTCTTCAGCCTGCTCGTCGGGGCTCCACTGGCGAACCGGACGATCGTCGGCGGCCTGCTGATCCTGCTGGCGATGTATCTCGTCATCCGTGTCGACCGTCCGGTCGCGCCGCCGCTCGCCGATCCGCTCGCGGTCGCGCGGGACGAATGACAGCCCGGCGGACCTCGTTCTCGGCCAGCCAGTCGCTCCACCAGAGGTCGGCGGAGAGATAGGAGCCGTGCTCCAGCATCAGTTCGATGCCCTCGTCGTCGAGGTAGCAGCCGTGCTCGATGGAGCGGACGCCGGCGCGGGCCGCCCTCCTGATGCCCTCGCTGCCATGGGCGTGGACGGCGGCATACGCCCCGTACAGGGACGGCCCGGCCTCCGCGCGACGGCAACGGCGAACTCACCGCTCCAGCACGGCCATGGCCGCGTTGTGCCCGGGGATACCGCTCACACCACCGCCGCGCACCGCGCCCGCGCCGCAGAGCAGTACGTTCGTGTGCGAGGTCTCCACTCCCCAGCGGCCGGTGCCCTTCTCCTCGTCGGCGAACGGGAACGCCAGCGACCGGTGGAAGATGTTCCCCCGCGGCAGTCGCAACTCCTCCTCCAGATCGAGGGGTGTCTTCGCCTCGACGCACGGCCTGCCGTCCTCGTCCCGTACCAGACAGTCGGCGATCGGCTCGTCGAGCACCGCGTCGAGTTCGGCGAGAGTCGCCTTGAGGAGGGCCTCCCGCTTGGTGTCGTGGTCTTCCGTGAACAGCCGCGCCGGAGTGTGGACTCCGAACATCGTCAGCGTCTGGTAGCCGCGGGCGACCAGCTCGGGGGCGAGGATGGTCGGGTCGGTCAGCGAGTGGCAGTAGATCTCCGAAGGCGGTGACGACGGCAGCGCGCCTCCGGCCGCCTCCCGGTAGGCCCTGGCCAGTTGGCCGTATCCCTCGGCGATGTGGAACGTACCGGAGAACGCCTCGCGCGGGTCGACGGACGTGTCACGCAGCCGCGGCAGCCGGCGCAGCAGCATATTGACCTTGAGCTGGGCGCCCTCGGGCCGGTCGGCGGGAGTCTCGTCGCCGACGAGCCGGGCGAGGGCCTCGGGGGACGCGTTCACCAGGACCTTGCGCGCCGCGACGGTGCCTTCTCCCGTACGGGAGCGATACGTGACGACGGAGTGGGGTTCGTCCGGGTCGATACGGAGCACTTCGTGGCCGGTGGCGATCTCGGTGCCGGCCGCGCGGGCCGCGCGGGCCAGCGCGTCGGTGAAGGCGCCCATACCGCCGACCGGAACGTCCCAGTCTCCTGTGCCACCGCCGATCACGTGGTACAGGAAGCAGATGTTCTGGGCCAACGACGGGTCGTGCGCGTCACTGAAGGTGCCGATGATGCCGTCGGTGAGGACGACACCGCGCACCAGGTCGTCCCTGAACCGCTCTTCGATCGCGACACCCAGCGGCTGCTCGAAGAGCATGTGCCAGGCGGCGTCGTCGCCGATCCGCGCGCGGAGCGCCTCGCGGGTGGGCAACGGCTCGGTGAGCGTGGGGAAGACGCTCCTCGCGACGCGCCCGGTCGTGGCGTAGAAGTCCTGCCACGCCTCGTACTCGGCGTCGGATCCCGTGAGGGCCCGGAAGGACGCGCGGGTGCGTTCCTCACCGCCCCCGACGAACAGCCCGGTCGGGCGCCCGTCGCGCACCGTGGGCGTGTAGGAGGCCACGGAGCGTTTCCGTACGGCGAAGCTCAGCCCCAGGTCGTCGACGACCTTCGACGGCAGGAGGGAGACGAGGTACGAGTAGCGGGACAGACGCGCGTCCACGCCCGCGAAGGCCCGGGTCGACACGGCGGCGCCTCCCGTGACACCGAGACGTTCGAGAACGAGCACCGAACGCCCTGCCCGAGCGAGATACGCGGCGGCCACCAGCCCGTTGTGACCACCGCCGACAATGACGACGTCGTAGACGTCCTTGGTGAATTCCGCTTGTGCAGCCATGACTCTTGGTAACACGCTCCTGTCCCGGATCGCAACGAATACTGATTGACTCAGCAGTCAGTAAATGGGAAATCTGCGCGCTGACTCCTGAATCAATACCGTGGGATCGGGCCCGTATCCGCCGGACCGGCCCTAAGAGGTGTGCGACCCGCGCACGGCCGCGCCGTCCGGACGTTCCAGCGCGACGAAGCGGCGACCCGCCACCGTCCACTGCTCGGACGGCGCCCAGCCCGTGGCGCGGGCGTGCCGTACGAGCGCGCGGGCGCCGACCCGGGCCCACGAGAACGCCTCGCCAGGAGCGCCGTTGCCATTGTCGACCCGTACCCGGACGCGCTCGTCCAACTCGGCGTCCGTTCCGGCCGCCGCCGCCTCGACGATCAGCGAACCCGCCGTGCCGACCACCCCGGTGAGCCGGGAGAGCAGCGCCGGCGGATCCCCGCCGATACCGATATTGCCGTCCATGAGCAGCGCGGTGTGCCAACCGCCCTCCCGGGGCAGCGGATCGAACACCGACCGCACCAGGGCGCTGCCGCCCGCGCGTACGGCGCGCGCCACGGCCGCCGGGCTGATGTCGATGCCCAGGGAGGGGCGGCCCCGGGACGCCAGCGCCGCCACGAGCCTGCCGGGACCGCAGCCGATGTCGAGTACGGTGCCCCGGCAGCGCTCAAGCACCGTCAGATCCGCGCTGTCGGGCTCCGCGCACCAGCGCTCCACCTCCAGCGGCAGCAGCCAGCCGTCGGAACGCCGCAGGAAGAGCGGGCCGCGGCCGGTACGCAGCGCGTCGGTGTACGGGTCCGCCTGCCAGGGAGCCGTACGGCGCGGTCGCAGGGCGCCCGCGGCGGGTGACCGGGGCGGGGCCGGGGCGTGGGCCTGGACACGGGCCTGGGACTGGGCCTGGGCGGTGGTCTCGGCGGTCGTCATCGCACCCGGGCCCCGGCGAGCCGGCCGAGGGCCGCGGCGAACCGGCTGTCCGGTGCCTCGGCCGCGACCAGTGTGGCGTCCCGCGCGGTGTCGACATCCCGCAGCGGCGGCAGATCCCGTACGGCGAGCCCCGCGTCCAGCAGCCGCGCGCGCTGTACGGCCCCGGTCTCGGGCACCGACATCGGTACGCCCAGCAGCAAGGCGGGGTCAGGGGCCTTGAGACCCAGCGCCCAGAACCCGCCGTCCAGAGCGGGCCCGAACCACGCGTCGGTGTTCTGCCAGGCGTCGGGAGCGAGAGCGGGGGCCAGCAGCTCCGGGGTGAGCTGCGGAGTGTCCATCCCCACGAGCACGGCGGGCCCCGTACAGAGCCCGAAGGCGGCGGCCAGTCGCTCGTCCAGCCCGCCGCCCGACTGCGGTATGACCTCGATCCCGGCCGGCAGCCAGCCTCCCGGGACACCGTCGAGGACGAGCAACCGCCGTTGTACGGGCGCGGCCAGCACGGCCGCGAGGGTGTCGCACAGCGCCGCCTCCGCGAGCGACGCGGCCTCCTCCGGCCGGAAGGGGGGAGTGAGCCGCGTCTTGACGCGCCCGGCCAGGGGCGCCTTCGCCAGTACGAGGAGAGTGGTCATCGGGCACCCGCCCGGCTCGTCCCGCTCCGCCCGGCCCGCGAGCCGTCCGGGCCGGCCCCGGCCGGCGGCTCCGCCAGCACCCCGCGCATGTCGTGCACCGCCTGCCAGGTGCCGCGCCAGGTGCCGGTCACCTTCGACCTGCCGGTACGCGGCAGATACGGCACATCGCGCTCCACCACCCGCCAGCCCGCGTCGGCCGCCCGTACGACCATCTGGAGCGGATAGCCGCTACGGCGGTCCGTGAGACCGAGTCCGAGCAGCGGCTCGCGGCGCGCCGCGCGCAGGGGGCCGAGATCACGCAGCCGCAGGCCGGTTCTGCGGCGCAGCATCCGCGCCAGCGCCAGATTCCCGGCCCGCGCGTGGGCGGGCCAGGCTCCGCCTGTCTGCGGCCTGCGGCGGCCGAGCACCAGATCGGCCCGGCCCGCCGCGATCTCCGCCACGAAGGCGGGCAGCAGCCCGGGGTCCAGGGAGGCGTCGCAGTCGCAGAAGCAGACGAACTCCGCCTCGGCCGCGAGCAGTCCGGCGTGGCAGGCGGCGCCGAACCCGCGCCGCGGTTCGTGCACCACCGTCGCGCCGAGCCCGGCGGCGATCTCCGCGGAGCCGTCGGCCGAGCCGTTGTCGACGACGATCGCGCGCCAGCCGTCCGGCATGTGCTGGAGCACCCAGGGCAGGGCGCGGGCCTCGTCGAGGCAGGGGAGTACGACGTCAACCGTCGTGGGTTCGGAGGAGGTCACGTCCATCACCGTATGAATTCGGGAACCGACAAAAGGGATGTGAGGCCTTACGAAACACGGACATCCACGGGGTGGCGACCGGCCCCGGGCCGTTCGGGTCACAGCACACCGCGCGGGATCGCGCCAGGGCAGCCGGGACCGGCCCGGGACGCCGTACCGCTCCGGGCCGCGCGTACGCGACGTTCAGAGAACCGCGGGCGCCCGCTGGCCGGCCGCGGCGAACTCCGCCATGCCCTCGGCGAATCCGACCGAGGGCCGCCAGCCGAGCTCCGCCCTGAGCCGCTCCGAGGACGCCGTGATGTGCCGGACATCGCCGAGCCGGTACTCCCCGGTGACCACCGGCTCGGGGCCGCCGTGCGCCGCCGCCAGCGCCCCGGCCATCTCGCCGACCGTGTGCGGCTCTCCGCTGCCGGTGTTGAACGCGGTCAGCACGCCGGGCTCCCGGATCCGTACGGCACTCAGCGCCAGCGCGTTCGCCGCCGCCACATCCCGTACATGGACGAAGTCCCGCCGCTGCCCGCCGTCCTCGAAGACCCGAGGGGCCTCGCCCCTGGCGAGCGAGGAGCGGAAGAACGAGGCGACCCCCGCGTACGGGGTGTCGCGCGGCATCCCCGGCCCGTACACATTGTGGTAGCGCAGCGAGACGGCCCGGCCGCCGGTCGCCCGCGCCCAGGCCGCCGCCAGATGCTCCTGGGCCAGCTTCGTCGCCGCGTACACATTGCGCGGATCCGTGGCCGCGTCCTCATCGATCAGCCCCGGCGCCAACTCCGCACCGCAGGACGGGCAGCCGGGCTCGAAGCGCCCGGCGTCCAGGTCGGCCACAGTCCGTGGCCCCGGCGCGACCCGGCCGTGCCGGGGGCAGTCGTAGCGGCCCTCGCCGTAGACGACCATCGACCCGGCGAGCACCAGATCCCGCACCCCCGCCTCCGCCATGGCCGCGAGCAGTACGGACGTGCCCAGATCGTTGCAGCCGACGTAGTCCGGGGCGTCCGCGAAGTCCTTGCCGAGCCCGACCATCGCCGCCTGGTGGCAGACCGCGTCCACACCGGCCAGGGCTGCCGCGAGGGCCGAACGGTCCCGTACGTCGGCGTGGATCCACTCCGCCTCCGGTGGACACGGTGGTGGGACGGGGTGCGCCGAGGGCAGCAGGGCGTCCAGGACGACGGGCCGATGGCCGAGGGAGCCGAGAGCGGTGACGATGTGCGAGCCGATGAAGCCCGCGCCTCCGGTGACGAGTACACGCATGGCGGGGACGCTATGCGGACCCCGGCCGCCGCGCGCGGCCACGCGCCGGGGCGTCACAGGTCCGTAAGATCGCGGCCCCCGTGTGGCCGACCGGGTGTGCGCGGGGCGCGCTCAGGGACCGGGCGCCCGCAGCACGTCCGCGAGGTCGTACCGCACCGGCTCCTCCAACTGCGCGTACGTGCAGCTCGCGGGCGTACGGTCGGGCCGCCAGCGGCGGAACTGCGCGGTGTGCCGGAACCGGTCGCCCTCCATATGGTCGTACGCGACCTCACACACCCGCTCGGGCCGCAGCGGAAGCCACGACAGATCCTTCGTCCCGGACCAGCGGCTCGGCGCGCCAGGCAGCCGGGCGCTCTCGTGCGCGGACTCCTCCGCCCACGCGGCCCAGGGATGGCCCTCCGCCGACTCCATGCGCAGCGGGGCCAGTTCCTCGATCAGCTCCGCCCGGCGCTTCATCGGGAACGCGGCGCACACCCCGACATGCTGGAGCGCGCCCGCCGAGTCGTACAGCCCCAGGAGCAGCGAGCCCACCACGGGGCCGCTCTTGTGGTGGCGGTAGCCGGCGACGACCACATCCGCCGTCCGCTCGTGCTTGATCTTGTACATGGACCGGGTGTCCGGCAGATACGGCAGATCGAGAGGTTTGGCGATCACCCCGTCAAGACCGGCGCCCTCGTACCGCTCGAACCACTCCCGGGCCACCTCGATATCGCTCGTGGCGGGCGCGAGATACACCGGGGGGTGCAGCACCGCGAAGGTGGCCTCCAGCGCCTCTCTGCGCCGCGCCAGGGCGATCGTGAGCAGTGAGGTGTCCCCCAGGGCCAGCAGATCGAAGATCACGAAGCTCGCCGGGGTCCGCTCGGCGAGCAGGTCCACCCGGGACTTCGCCGGATGGATGCGTTCGGTCAGCCGGTCGAAGTCCAGCCGGTCCTCATGGACGATCACGATCTCACCGTCCACCACACAGCGTCCGGGCAGCTCGGCGCGCAGGGCACTGACCAGCTCCGGGAAGTACCGGGTCAGGGGCTTCCCGGTCCTGCTGCCGATCACCACCTCGTCGCCGTCCCGGTGGACGATCGCCCGGAAGCCGTCCCACTTGGCCTCGTACTGCATCCCGGGCGGGATACGCGCCACGGACTTGGCGAGCATGGGCTTCACGGGAGGCATCACCGGCAGATCCATGCCCCGATTGTGCTCGGGAACGGCGGGCCGCGCCCGATATGCGCTCCGCGCGGGCCCGGCCTACGGTGGCGCACATGGGTGGTGCAGCGGTGGAGCTGGAAGCGGGCGGCAGGGCCGTACGGCTGTCCAGCCCGGACAAGATCTACTTTCCCGAGCGCGGTTTCACCAAGCTGGACGTCGCGCGCTACTTCCTCGCGGTCGGACCCGGCATCCTGCGCGCCCTGCGCGACCGGCCCACCACCCTGGAGCGCTTCCCCGAAGGCGTCGAAGGCGAGTCCTTCTTCCAGAAACGCGCCCCCAAGAACCTCCCCGACTGGATCCCCACCGCCCGTATCGACTTCCCCAGCGGCCGATCGGCCGACGAGATCTGCCCGACGGAGGTCGCCGCGGTCCTGTGGGCCGTGAACCTCGGCTGTCTCACCTTCCACCCCTGGCCGGTGCGCGAGGGCCGCACCGACCACCCCGACGAGCTGCGCATCGACCTCGACCCACAGCCCGGCACGGACTTCAAGGACGCGGTCGCCGCCGCCCACGAACTCCACGCGTTCCTGGAGGAACAGGGGCTGCGCGGCTGGCCCAAGACCTCCGGAGGACGCGGCCTCCATGTGTTCGTACCGATCGAACCGCGCTGGACCTTCACCGAGGTGCGCCGGTGCGCCATCACCGTCGGCCATGAACTGGAGCGGCGGATGCCGGGCCGGGTGACCACCGCCTGGTGGAAGGAGGAGCGCGGCCGGCGGATCTTCGTCGACTACAACCAGACCGCCCGCGACCGCACCATCGCCTCCGCCTACTCCGTACGCCCCAAGCCGCACGCCCCGGTCTCCGCGCCGCTGCGCTGGGCCGAGCTGGACGATGTCGCCCCGCGGGACTTCGATCTGGCGACGATGCCGGTGCGCTTCACCGAAGTGGGCGATCTGCACGCCGAGATGGCGGACCGGCCGCACAGCCTGGAAGGGCTGCTGGAACTGGCCGACCGCTACGAACGGGACCATGGCCTGGGGGACATGCCGTACCCGCCGGACTACCCGAAGATGCCGGGGGAGCCGAAGCGGGTCCAGCCGAGCCGGGCCAGGAAAGAGGAACCGTAGACGCGGATGTGCCCCCTCTCCACCGGAGAGGGGGCACATCCGTGGTGATGGTTCCGCGGCCTACAGCTCCTTGATACGGATGTCGCGGTACGAGATCACGTCCGTCGTGCCGTGGACCTGGAGCCCGACATAGCCGGAGGCATACCGCCGGCCGTCCGTGCCGGGGTCTCCGGCGCGCTCCGGGTAGAAGGTCTGCCCGCCCACATTGTCGAACTCGTTGATCACGACACCGTTGCGCAGGATCGTGAAGTGCTGGTCGACCACCCGGATCTCGTAGTCGTTCCAGGTGCCCTTCGGAGTGACCCCGGCGCCGCCCAGACCCACGCGGTCGAAGCCGTAGATCGAGCCGGTCTTGTACATGTCGCCGTCGGGCCGGTCGAGGATCTGGATCTCATGGCCGTAGTTGATGGCGACCCACTCCGGCCGGGACTCCTCCGGGTGGTCGTGGACATTCGGGAAGCGGACGAACACACCGCCGTTGGCGTTGCCATTGCCCGGGGCGTCGTCGCGGAACTGGAGCTTCAGCGAGAAGTCGCCGTACTTGCGCTCCGGGAACCACAGCATGCCCATGCCCTGGACCGTGGTGCTGCTGGTGATGGCACCGTCGCCGGAGAGCGCGAACTTACCGCCGCCGACCTGCTGCCACTTGGCGAGGGACGCCGCCGTGCCGTCGAAGAGGGAACGGTAGCCCTCGGTCTGTCCGGGCCTGCCGATCTTGGACTGCTTGGCGGCCTTGGTGATCTTGTTGAACTCGCGCTGGTCGATGACATTGTCGGCCAGCAGCTTGTCGAGCACCGTGTCGACGTGCTTGAGGAAGAGGGCGTGCGAGCTCCAGTCCTTCTCGTCCTCGATCAGCTCGTTGATCGTGCACCGGTTACGGGTCAGCCGGTTCGGCACACCCGTGTCGACCGTACCGACGATGACCGTCAACCGCTCGTCGAACTCCGGGCAGTTGGGCGCGGGAACGCCACCGCCCTGCGCGATGGTGAACGACGCCTGCTTGGCCTGCGCGGTGTTGCCGGCCTTGTCTGTCGCCCGGTACGCGAGGACGTGGTAGCCGACCTGGTCGACGATCACGGGCGCCGTGTACGCGAGATACGGTCCGCCGTCGAGGGAGTACTCGATCTTGTCGACCCCGGACTCGGAGTCGGTCGCGGTCACGGTCGCCCTGGCGCTGGTGATGAACGCGCCGTTGGAGTTCTTGTCACCGGTCACGACCGCACCGGTCACCGGCGGGGTGGTGTCCTTCGCCGGCGCCTCCACGACCGTGAAGTCGACGGACTTCTCGGCCGCCGCGTTGCCCGCCTTGTCGCTCGCGCGGTAGCGGACCTTGTGGGTGCCGATCTGGTGCACCATCACCGGAGCGGTGTACGTCTGCCAGGCGCCATCGGCCCCGAGCGCGTACTCGATCTTGTTGACGCCCGAGCCGGTGTCCGAGGCGGTGACGGTGACCGTGGCCATCGTCAGATAGTTGCCCGCCTCGTCCTTCTCGCCGCTCACGGTCGCCGAGGTCTCCGGCGGGGTCGTGTCATCGGTCGGCGGGGCGACGACCTTGAACGAGACGGACTTCTCGGCCGCCACGTTCCCCGACTGGTCGGTGGCCCGGTATCTGATCGTGTGATCACCGACCTGGTCGACCACCACGGGAGCGGTGTACGGCTGCCACGGTCCGTCGGCGCCGACCGCGTACTCGGTCGTCGCCACCCCGGAGCCCGAGTCGGTCGCCGTCACCGAGACCGTCGCGGAACCGACGTACGCGCCGTCACCGTTCTGCTGCCCCTCCACCTTGGCGTCGGTCTCGGGGGGAGTGGTGTCCCCCGGCCCGACCTCGGTCACGGTGAGCACACCGGTCATCTGACCGTGCCCCGGGATGGAGCAGTGGAAGCGGTACTTGCCCGGAGTCAGATTGACCTCGACGGTGTACTTGCCGCCGTTGGCGTCACCGGGGTTGGCCAGGATGTTCAGCTGGACGTCGTTGTTGTACTCGGGATCGGACACGTCGAACGTCAGCGTGTGCGGCATCCCGGTGGTGTTGCCGGTCGCCGCGCTGTTCTCGAAGACGATCGTGGTCGGCCCGGCCAGCGCGGTGGTCGGGAAGGAGAGGTACTTGTCGATGGGGTCGCCGGCCGTCCAGGTGAGCACCTGGGCCGCGGCCGCCTTCCCGCCTTCAGTACGGTCGTCGGTACGCCCGTACGCCGCCGTCGAGGTCAGCCCCAGCACCATCAGGAACGCGCCCACCAGGGCCGTCCACAGGCGTAGAGGCCGATTCCTCAGGAGAGATCGGTGTCTCACTGCGCCGCCTTCCTGACCAGATTCTCGGCGGCGGGTGTCGCCGCGCCGCCCTTGTACGTCACGCGCCACAGCGCGGACTGGTTGTCCGAGGTGAAGAAGCCCCGCCCGTAGTCGAGGACATAGAGCGAGCCGTCCGGGGCGAACTTCCAGTCCATCAGATTGCGGATACCGCCCTGACCGACCGGAATGATCTTCTTCAGCGACTCCGCGGTGACGGGCAGACCGCCCTTGCCGACGGTCTTCGGGTCCGTCACCACCGCGTGGCGCGGGCTGTCCGCGGCGTCGTAGAAGTCACCCACGAACCACTTGCCGTCCCAGTACTCCGGCCACTTCTCGGTGCTGGCGCTCTGCGCGTCGTACCGGTAGAGGGGGCCGTTCATGGTGGCCTGGCCGCCGCCCTTGAGCCACGGCAGAAGGTACTTGGCCTCCTCCGGCTTGTAGCTGGGCACACCGTTCGCGTCACGCGGGTAGTCCGGGGCACCGCCCTGCGGCGAGTACCAGATGGTGTTGCCCGTGACGGGAGGCAGATTCACCAGACCGTCGTTGTTGGGCGACTCGTTCTTCGGCGCGGCGCAGTCGTACCAGCCGAGCGGCTTGGACGGGTCGGGCAGATTACGGTCCCGGTAGGGCTGGTTGTTGCCCATGCAGAACGGCCAGCCGTGGTTGCCCGCCTTGGTGATCGCGGCGAAGGTGTCGTACTTCGCCGGGCCCCAGACGGTGGACGGCGAACCGGCGTCCGGGCCGACCCAGCCCGCGTACAGCGTGTCGGTCTTCTTGTCGATGGAGATACGCGCCGGGTTGCGCACACCCATCACATAGATCTCGCCGCGGGTCTTGCCGCCGCCCTCGGCCTGCTCCTTGCCCGTGAAGAGGTTCCCCTCGGGCAGGGTGTACGTGCCGTCGGACTCCGGGTGGATACGGAGGATCTTGCCGTTCAGGTTGTTGGTGTTGCCCGCGGTGCGGCGCGCGTCCGCGAAGGAGACACCCTTGTAGTTCGGCTGCGGGTTGTTGCCCGAGTAACCGTCGCTGAATCCGGACGAGTTGTTGTCGCCGGTCGCGATGTAGAGGTTGCCCTTCGAGTCCCAGGCCATGCCGCCGCCGGCGTGGCAGCAGCTGTTCACCTGCACCGGCCACTTCAGCAGGACCTTCTCGGAGGCGAGATCCAGCTTGTTGGTCGCCAGGTCCAGCGTGAAGCGGGAGACGCGGCGTTCCGCCATCCGGGTGTCACGGTTGAGCTGGGAGTGCGGGGTGTAGTGCAGATACACATAGCCATTGGTCTCGAAGGCGGGGTCCAGCTCGATGCCGAGCAGCCCCTCCTCGACCTTGATCAGCTCGTCGCCGCCGCCCTTGTTGCCGAAGATCGTCAGCGCGCCCGCGAGCGTCGCCTTCTTCGTCTTCGGGTCATAGACATGGATCTGGCCCAGACCCTTGCCGATGTTCGGGTCGGCCCAGTCGGTCACCACGGGGGCGCTGTTGTCGCCACCGCCGCGGCCGATGTAGAACACGCGGCCGTCGGGCGCCACGACCATGCCGTGCGGCTCGCCGATCTGGTCCTGCTGGCCCGCCTGGTTCGGCTGAGTGACGCGCTCCGCCTTGTAGTTGGAGTCGATCGTCGCCTTGCAGTCGGCGGGGGAGATACGGGTGGTCCACTGGAGCGCGCCGCGCAGATGGGCGCGGAAGTCGGTCTCGGCGTACGAGTCGGCCGTACCGCCCATCCCGGTGTAGAAGGACCGGCCGCCGTCGTAGTCACGGCACCAGGAGATCGGGTGGTCGGCGCCGTTGGCACCCGTGCCGGGCTTGTAGCTGGCTTCCCTGACGCGGGCGACCGTATGCACCTTGCCGGTCGGGTTGGTGGTCCAGTTGAGCCACTTGTCCGGCCGCTTCCACTCCAGCGGCAGGTTCTTGGTCGCCGGGTTGACGCGGTCGCCCACCTCGACGGTCGCGCGCTGGACAGTGGTGGGGCTGGTCGTGGGACGCGCCCCGATCAGCCCGGTGAACCAGTCCGAGTACGGCTCCGTACGGGCCGCGTCATGAATGCCGAGGAAGCCGCCACCGGCCTCCACATAGGTTTCGAGACCCGCCTCCTGCTCGGGATCGAGTACATCGCCGCCGCCCGTGAGGAAGACGACCGCGTTGTACTTGCCGAGCTTCTTGGCGTTGGTGAAGACCGAACCGTCGTCCGTCGCCTCGGTCGTGAAGCGTCCGGCCGCGGGGCCCGTCAGCCCGATCGTCTCGATGGCCTCGATACCGGCGTTGACGACCGGCGACTCCTCGGTGGCCGAGGCGTGGAAGACCAGGACCTTGACCTTCTCGCCGCCGGGCGGCGACGGAAGGGACAACGTTGTCGACGACGGCTCCGGGTACGGCTTGGCCGTGGCGGCGGTACCGCCGAGCAGGGACGCCGCCATGGTGCCGGCCACCAGGGCCGCGGCCATTCCGCGCCTGGATCTTGACCGGTGATGTGGTGCGCGCTGCATGTGTTCACCCACCCCTCTTTGGTCACAGCAACAGCGCCTGAAGCTAGACCTCTTTGGTCAGTTCGCCAATAGGTACGACCGCATTCCCACCAACTTTGTCCTGAGTGTGGATAAACGAAGATCACTGGTCTACCGTGTGGCCGTCCCCGGGGCCTCATGTGCCCCGTAAATATCCGTACGGCACTGGGGAGTTCGGTATGGCCATGGACAGACGGAGCTTCAATCGGCGGCTGTTGGCGGGCGGCGCGGTCGCCGCGACGGGGGTGACATCGTTGTCGGTGGCCTCGGCCCCCGCGGCCACCTCGGCCCCCGCGGCGGTGACCCCGCCCAGAACCGCACCGGCGGGCGGTCAGGTACGTCATCTCAAGCTCTACGCCGAGACTTTGCCGAACGGTCAGATGGGCTACGGCCTGGAGAAGGGCAAGGCGAGCATCCCGGGCCCGCTGATCGAGATCACGGAGGGGGACACCCTCCATATCGAGTTCGAGAACACGACGGATGTGGCGGCCAGCCTCCATGTCCACGGCGTGGACTACGACATCGCCAACGACGGCACCAGGATGAGCAAGAGCCATGTGGAGCCCGGCGGTACGCGTACGTACACCTGGCGCACCCATACACCCGGCAAGCGCGCGGACGGCACCTACCGGCCGGGCAGCGCGGGGTACTGGCACTACCACGACCATGTTGTCGGGACGGACCACGGCACGGGCGGTATCCGGAAGGGCCTCTACGGTCCGGTGGTTGTCCGCAGGAAGGGTGACATCCTCCCGGACAAGCAGTTCACGATCGTCTTCAACGACATGACGATCAACAACAAGCCCGGCGCGGAGAGCCCCAACTTCGAGGCCACGGTGGGGGATCGTGTCGAGATCATCATGATCACGCACGGCGAGTTCTACCACACGTTCCATATGCACGGTCACCGCTGGGCGGACAACAGAACGGGCCTGCTCACCGGCCCGGAGGACACCAGCCGTGTGATCGACAACAAGATCACCGGCCCTGCGGACTCCTTCGGGTTCCAGATCATCGCGGGCGAACTCGTGGGCGCGGGCGCCTGGATGTACCACTGCCATGTCCAGAGCCACTCGGACATGGGGATGGCCGGCCTGTTCCTGGTGGCGAAACCGGACGGCACGATCCCGGGGTACGAGCCGCACCATCCGGGGTCGATGGGGGCGGGGGACGCGAAGGGGGCGGGGGACGCGAAGGGGGCGGAGCATTCGGGGCACTAGGGAGGGGGGATCCGTAGATGGGCCCGGTCCGTTGCCGGCTTCGGGTGGGTGGGCCCTGCGGGGCTGCGCGGGAGTGGAGTGGGGCGGCCCGGCCCCGGCTCAGCGGGTTGATGTGAGTGGGTAGCTGGGACTCATGCCCCGCTGGTGGCGGTTCGACTTCGGGTGTGGGTTCGTGCCGAGGGGTAGTCGGGGTGGCCCGGAGGGTTCTGAGACGGGTGGGGGCCGCCCCTAGGTTTCAGTTTCGCGGTTGCGGGTTGGGCGTCAAGGGCGCTCCTTCGTCGCGTCGGCTGCGCCGATTCCGCTTCGCTTCACCCTTGACTCCCAACCCTCCACCGCAAGTGCTGCTTTGAGGGGGGCGGCCCGGGGGGGAGGGGTCCCCGGGAAAGCACCCATGTGCGGAGGGTCCGTTCCCGGCCTCGGGTCGGTGGGTGGTCTGCGCGGCAGTGGAGTGGGGCGGCCCGGCCCCGGCAAAGCGACTGACCGTCGGGAAGGGGCCGGGATTCATGCCCCGCTGGTGGGGGTGTGTGGGTGGTGGGGTGGGTGTGACTCATGAGGCGCTGATTGGGCGGGTCGGAGGAGGTGATGTGTCGTGGGGACGACTTAACCGAACCCAGGACGCATCACCTGCCTGAGGGCCCCGGAATGGTCCGCCAAACTGGGACATAGGGGTCAGGTGGCGGGCTCGTCGGCTCGGCTGACAGGTGTACCCGTCAATGGACTGTCACCAGCGGGGCATGAGTCCCAACTACCCACCTACATCAGCTCGCTGAGCCGGTGCCGGGCCGCCCCACTCCACTCCCGCGCAGCCCCGCAGGGCCCACCGACCCGAGGCCGGGAATGGACCGTCCGTACATGGGTGCTTCTCCGGGGACCCCTCCCCCCCCGGGCCGCCCCCCTTCAAAGCTGCACTTGCGGTGGAGGGTTGGGTGTCCAGGGTGGAGCGAAGCGGAATCGGCGCAGCCGACGCGACGAAGGAGCGCCCTTGACGCCCGACCCGGAACCGCGAAACTGAAACCTAGGGGCGGCCCCCACCCGCCATCGGACCTTCCGGGTCACCCCGACTACCCCTCGGCACTGACCCACACCCGAAGTCGAACCCCCACCAGCGGGGCATGAGTCCCAGCTGCCCACCCACGACGCGTCCCGAGTTCGCTCACATCGCGCTGATCGACCGCGCGTAGCTGATCTGCCCCATGACCATCTGGAACGTGCCCGCGTTGTTGGCCGGGATCATCGTCGCGTGGTGCTTGCCGCCGCTGGTGACCGTGACCTGGATGAAGCCCGTCGTCGTCTTCTCCTTCATCAGGAGGAAGAGCAGCCCGAGCAGACAGAAGACGAAGAAGACGATGGCCAGGATGATGGCGTGCGTCGGGATCTTCTCCTCCGTGCGGGACATGTCCGTCGCGTTCCAGACCGCGCCCCTCAGGGGCAGCGTGCCCGACGGGGTGATGATCGAGTCGCCCACGACCGTGATGTCACCGATCGACACCAGCGGTGTCCCGTTGGCGCCCGGCGGTAGCGGGGACAGCGCGCCGGACTGCGGATAGCCGTAGCCCGGGGCGGGGGTGGCGCCGGGGTAGCCGTAGCCGGCGGTGGGGGCACCCGCCACTCCGTCGGCGAGCGTCGGGCTGGGGAAGTCGTACTCCGGTACCCCCGGCGCACCGGTCGGCGGAGTGCCCGGAGGGGTGCCCGGCGTCGGACCCCACTTGTACTCGCCGTCCCCGTACGGATTGGGCTCAGTCATCTCGTCATCTCCCCGTTCCCCTGGGCTTGTCGACAGGTTCGATCCTGGCACAGGAAGGGCCCGTTTCTGTATGACGTACCCACAGAAACGAGCCCCTCAAGACCCGGCCGGAAACCGGCCGGGACCCAGCGCCGACCCGGCGCTCAGAAGCAGCGCTCAGAAGCAGCGCTCAGAAGCGGCGCGTGATCAGCGCGCGCTTGACTTCCTGAATCGCCTTCGTGACCTCGATACCGCGCGGGCAGGCGTCCGTGCAGTTGAACGTCGTACGGCAACGCCACACGCCGTCCTTGTCGTTGAGGATCTCCAGGCGCTGCTCCCCGGCCTCGTCACGCGAGTCGAAGATGAAGCGGTGCGCGTTCACGATCGCGGCGGGGCCGAAGTACTGCCCGTCGTTCCAGAAGACCGGGCAGGACGAGGTGCACGCCGCGCACAGGATGCACTTGGTGGTGTCGTCGAAGCGCTCGCGGTCCTCGGCGGACTGGAGCCGCTCACGCGTCGGCTCGTTTCCGCTGGTGACGAGGAAGGGCATCACATCGCGGTACGCCTGGAAGAACGGGTCCATGTCCACGATCAGGTCCTTGAGGACCGTGAGTCCCTTTATGGCCTCGATCGTGACCGGCTTGCTGACGGCCCCGGTCTTGTCCGTGGAGATGATGTCCTTGATCAGCGTCTTGCACGCCAGCCGGTTACGGCCGTTGATCCGCATCGCGTCGGAGCCGCAGATGCCGTGCGCACAGGAGCGCCGGAAGGTGAGCGTGCCGTCGATGTCCCACTTGATCTTGTGGAGGGCGTCGAGTACCCGCTCCTTCGGATCGATGTCGATCCGGAAGTCCTCCCACTCGGCGTCGGCGGAGACCTCGGGGTTGAAGCGGCGGATCCGGAACGTGACCGCGATGAGATGCGAGGAGGTGGAGTCCGCCTCCAGCGCCTCCAGCTTGTCCATGGTCGGGGTAGCCATCAGTACTTACGCTCCATCGGCTGGTAGCGGGTCTGGACGACCGGCTTGTAGTCGAGCCGGATCGACTCGGTGCCGTCGTCGCCCACCTCGCGGTACGCCATGGTGTGGCGCATGAAGTTGACGTCGTCGCGGTTCGGGTAGTCCTCGCGGTAGTGACCACCGCGCGATTCCTTGCGCGCCAGGGCCGAGGTCGCCATCACCTCGGCGAGGTCGAGCAGGTTGCCCAGCTCGATGGCCTCCAACAGGTCCGTGTTGAACCGCTTGCCCTTGTCCTGGACGGACACGTTCAGATAGCGCTCGCGCAGCTCGGCGATCTTCGCGACCGCCGTCTTGATCGTCTGCTCGGTGCGGAACACCATCACATTGGCGTCCATGCACTCCTGGAGCTCCAGGCGCAGCGCGGCGACCCGCTCCTTGCCCGTGGAGTTCCGCAGCCGCTCGACCTGCGCCTCGACCAGCGACGCCGGGTTCTCGGGAAGCTCGACGTAGTCGGTCTTCGCCGCGTACTCGGCGGCTGCGATGCCCGAACGGCGTCCGAAGACGTTGATGTCGAGCAGCGAGTTGGTGCCCAGCCGGTTGGCGCCGTGCACCGAGACACACGCGACCTCGCCGGCCGCGTACAGCCCCGGAACGACCGTCGTGTTGTCCGCGAGGACCTCACCCTGGACGTTGGTGGGGATGCCGCCCATGGCGTAGTGCGCGGTGGGCTGGATCGGGATCGGGTCCGTGTACGGCTCGATGCCCAGGTACGTACGGGCGAACTCGGTGATGTCGGGCAGCTTGGCGTCCAGCTGCTCCGGCGGGAGGTGCGTCAGGTCCAGATAGACATGGTCGCCCTCGGGACCGCAGCCGCGGCCCTCGCGGATCTCCGTGTAGATGGAGCGCGAGACGACATCGCGCGAGGCGAGGTCCTTCATGACGGGCGCGTACTTCTCCATGAAGCGCTCGCCGTCCTTGTTGCGCAGGATGCCGCCCTCACCGCGGGCGCCCTCCGTGAGCAGGATGCCCATGCGCCAGATGCCCGTCGGGTGGAACTGGAAGAACTCCATGTCCTCCAGCGGCAGCCCGCGCCGGTAGCAGGCCGCCTGGCCGTCACCGGTCAGGGTGTGCGCGTTGGAGGTCACCTTGAAGAACTTGCCGGTGCCGCCGGAGGCGTAGATGACCGACTTCGCCTGGAAGACATGGATCTCGCCGGTGGCCAGCTCGTACGCCACGACCCCGGCGGACACCTTGACGCCGTCGACCTCGGTCAGCAGCTGGTCCAGGACGTAGAACTCGTTGAAGAACTCCACGCCCTCCTTGACGCAGTTCTGGTACAGCGTCTGGAGGATCATGTGGCCCGTACGGTCCGCGGCGTAGCAGGACCGGCGGACCGGCGCCTCGCCGTGGTTACGGGAGTGACCGCCGAAGCGGCGCTGGTCGATGGTGCCGTCCGGGGTCCGGTTGAACGGCAGGCCCATCTTCTCCAGGTCGAGGACGGCGTCGATGGCCTCCTTCGCCAGGATCTCGGCGGCGTCCTGGTCGACCAGGTAGTCGCCGCCCTTGATCGTGTCGAAGGTGTGCCACTCCCAGTTGTCCTCCTCCACGTTGGCGAGCGCGGCGGCCATACCGCCCTGCGCGGCGCCCGTGTGGGACCGGGTCGGGTACAGCTTCGTCAGCACGGCGGTACGGCTGCGCTTGGTCGACTCGATGGCCGCGCGCATACCGGCGCCACCGGCGCCGACGATGACGGTGTCGTACTTATGGATCTTCATTGTCTCGTCAGCCCCGGCTTTAGCGGATGTTCGGGTCGAAGGTGAAGATCACCAGCGAGCCCAGAAGGATGGTGAACACCGTGGCGGTGTACAGCAGGCCCTTGAGCCACAGACGCGTGTTGGCGCGCTCCGCGTAGTCGTTGATGATCGTACGGAGGCCATTCGCCCCGTGAAGCATCGCCAGCCACAGCATCAGCAGGTCCCAGACCTGCCAGAACGGGGAGGCCCAGCGGCCGGCCACGAAGGCGAAGCCGATCTTGGACACGCCGCCGTCGAGCACCAGCTGGATCAGCAGATGACCGATGACCAGCACGACCAGCACGACGCCGGACAGCCGCATGAAGAGCCACGCGGCCATCTCGAAGTTGCCGCGGGTCGCCTTCGGGGTCTTGTTGGTCCGCTGGCGCGGCGCCTCGATGAGGGGCGCCGGGTGATCGACGTCGTACGGGCTCTCGCTCTCGACGAAATCGATCGCGGAAGAGGTCTTGGTGACTGCGTTGTTGGAAGACATCGGCGGACTCTCAGCTCCCGAGGACTTCGCGCACGGCGTGGCCGAGCACGGGGTAGAGGGCGCCGACCATCAGGATGAACCAGATGCCCACGGCGGTCCACAGCATCTGCTTCTGGTAGCGCGGGCCCTTGGACCAGAAGTCCACGGCGATGACGCGCAGGCCGTTGAGTGCGTGGAAGAGAATGGCGGCCACAAGGCCGTACTCAAGCAGCGCCACGACCGGCGTCTTGTAGATGGCGACGGTGTCGTCGTATGCCTCGGGTGAGACACGGACGAGAGCGGTGTCCAGCACGTGTACGAACAGGAAGAAGAAGATGAGCACGCCGGTGACTCGATGAGCCACCCACGACCACATTCCTTCCCGGCCGCGGTACAGCGTTCCAGCCGGCACGGAAAAACCCTCCGGGAGCGGGGATCGGGGCCGGCCGCCATCTTCTACTCAATCAAGCACAGTGGTGTCGGTCGCGCCCGGCCGGGTACGGTCCACCGGCCCCGGCCATCGTAGCGACGACTTGTCGGTTCGTTCGCCCGGGGGCCCATAGGTGTGATCAAACAGGCAATCAAACAGCCACGGACGGGCTATTGATCAGCCTGAATGTCCGCCTCCGGCTATACAGTCCGCCGCGACCGGAGGGGAGGCGACCGCTTCCGTTTCCGTACCGGGACCGGAGGCCAGCAGGCGGGTCAGCCGGCCACGGGCGAGTCTGCGCAGCTCGTCGGCGGAGACGGATCTCTCATGGTCCGGGTCGTGGGAGAGCCGGGCGCGGATCCCCGCCAGCACCTGGTCGAGGTATTCCTCCGGGCGGTGACCGTCGAGGCTGATCACGAAGGCGTGGCCGAAACTGCTCTCGTACGCGGCGTGCGCGGCGCGCAGCGCGGTCCTGGCCGCGGCGGGCGCGCTGTGGGGCGGTCCCGAGGACGCCTCGGCGGCGAGCGCCTCGGCGAGGTCGGCGTGGGAGAGGTCGTAGCCGGCCTCGTCGGAGCCCGCGAGCAGGGAGTCGACATCGTGGTACGGGCGGTGCGCGGCTATCCGCTGCGCCCAGCGGCGGCTGCCGCAGCAGGCGAGCAGCGCGGCCTCGGCGACGCCCGGCGGGAGGGCGTTGAAACGGCGCAGGCCGAGGGCGAGGCGGGCGTCGGCGGGCCCGCTTGTGCGGTGGGGCGTGTGGCCGGGATGGGGCGCGCGGGACAGCGTGGGCTCCTCGAACGCGGCGGGACGGCTGCGGTGTGACAGAAGTGATATGGCGTGCGCTGTGCGTGAGGGACGCGAAGGGCGGACGCGGTGGGCGGACGCCCTGGGCGGACGAGGGGACATGCGTACGGAAGGACGTGAGCGTGCGTGGTGTGGTTGAGCACGGAGTGGGAATCGCTTCGTAAACGTTATCGACGCCCCGCCGGAGACATCCGACGGATGCGCGATTTTCACCCGGATGGGAGAGTTTCGGCGCGCGAGATGGACGCCGCCGTGCGACCTTCGCCGTAATCGTGTCGCACTTTCGCTGGATAGCCGCATATAGGAGGTTTACGAGTGATGTCGCCATCAAAGGGTGCCCGAGCCGCCGGAGCGGTCGTCGCGCTGGCCGCCGCTGTCTCGGTGTCGGCATGTGGCTCCACGGGCACGGGCTCCGGTTCACCGGGTGACGCGCGGTCGCAGCAGGGGACCACCTCCGGCCAGGGTGATCGTTCCGCCGCGAGCCCCACCACCTCGCCGTCACCCACACGGTCGTATCCGCTCTCGACGCCGCCGCGCGGCATACCCTCCGTACGGAAGCACGAGGCCGCGCGCGGTCCCGGCTGGAAACCCGCCTCGAACAGCGGGGTCGTCATAGCCAAGGGCAGTGGGGGCCTCGCTGACGAGGGGAAGCTGCTCGCCAAGGAGCTGAGGATCGCCTACCGGGGCGCGGTCGCGGCCCGGGCCGGCGATGTCGAGCTGGCGCTGAAGAGCGGCAGCGGCTCCGCCGAGTCGTACACGCTCACCACGAGCGGCGGCCGGGTCCGGATCACCGGCCCCGACCAGGCCGGGGTCTTCTACGGCACCCGCACGCTCAAGCAGTCCATACGCGCCGACGGCGTGCTGCCGGAGGGCGTCGTACAGGACAGTCCGGCCCGTCCGCAGCGCGGGCTGAACCTCGACATCGCCCGCAAGTACTACACGCCGGGCTGGATCGAGGCCCGGCTGCGCGAGATGGCCGACCTCAAGCTCAATCAGCTGGGTCTGCACTTCTCCGACGACCAGGCCTTCCGCATAGAGTCCAGCACCCACCCGGAGATCGTCTCCCCGCAGCATCTCTCCAAGGCCGAGGTCAGGAAGATCCTGGCGCTCGCCGACCAGCTGCACATCACCGTCGTCCCGGAGATCGACTCCCCGGGACACCTGGGAGCGGTACTGCGCGCCTACCCCTCGCTTCAGCTGCGCAACGTGAACGGGGTGGCCACGAAGGGCGCGATCGACATCGGGCAGCCCGCGGCGGCGAAGCTCATCGACGAACTGGACCGCGAGTTCGCCCAGCTGTTCAACGGGCCGTACTGGAACCTCGGCGCCGACGAGTACCAGGCGCTGGTGGTGCCCAACCCCGAGGCGTCGTACCCGAAGCTGGCGAAGCTCGCCCGTCAGAAGTACGGGCAGAACGGCACGGTCCAGGATCTGACGACCGCCTGGACGAACGCCCGCGCCGCGGCCCTCACCCCGTACAAGAAGAAGTTCAAGGTCTGGAACGACGGCCTCTTCAGGGGCGGTGTCGTGAAGGCCGATCCGGCCCTGGAGGTCCAGTACTGGACGGGCAGGGAGATCGGGGCCCGGCCTCCCGTCGAGTATCTGAACGAGGGGCGCAAGGTCGTGAACTTCAACGACGAGTACCTGTACTACGTGCTCGGTCAGCCCAACAACTTCATCTACCCGACCGGGAAGCGGATCTACGAGCAGTGGACCCCGCTGGTCCTGCGCGGTACGACCCCGGTGCCCGAGCGGTACTCGAAGCAGATCCAGGGCGGACTGTTCGCGGTCTGGGGCGACTTCCCGAACGCGCAGACCCAGGACCAGGTGGCGAACGGGATCAGGCTGCCGCTCGCGGCGCTCTCCCAGAAGGTGTGGAACCCGGCGGAACCGACCCTGAGCTGGAGCGCGTTCCAGTCGCTGGCGACGAAGGTGACCAGCGCCGGATGACCGGTTGAGACGAGGGCGGGCACGGCGGGCGCCGGAGTGGCGGCGCCCGCCGTGCCTGTCGCGCGCCCGCCCGCGCCGCCCGCCGTGCCCGTTCGTGCCCGCCGTGCCCGCACGGTTGTGGATGAGAAGTGGCGGCCTTGTGGTGGATCCGTGCCGCCCGGCTCCGGGTCTTACGCGCCGGGTGAGGCTGTAGCCCACATATGCGTGGGTACGGGGGAGCGGGTTATGGGTTTCTGGGGCTATTTCGTCGTGGGCAGGAGCGAGCTTCCGCTCGCCGAGCAGCCGGCGCTGGCGGCCGTACGACGCGATCTGACGCTCCATCAGCAACGGTCGGACGGCTGGCAGGTGTGGCGGCATCCGAGCGAGCCCGACATCGGTGACATGGGCGCGCTGGCCAGGGCCATGGGATCGCCGGTGCTCTTCGGCTTCGTGATGGGCAGCGAATGTGTGGCCGTGGAGGCGGCGGCCCCCGAGAGCGGGTCCTGGTACGCCTGTCTGGCGCGGGAGCCGATGGCCCGCCATCTCGCCGCGAACGACATGGTCCTGGAAGAACTCTTCCTGTCGGCGGAGGACGCGACGCGACGGGCCGTCGCCTGGGCCACCGAGGCGGGCAGCGCGGTGAGCGCCGCCGTGGAGCCCTGGACGCTGCTCGAAGTGCTGCGTCTGAAGCGGCCGGAATCTTTCGGCGAGGAGTTATTCTTTCGCCTTCTGGATGGACTCGGGATCCCGGGCGTACCGGATAAAACCGGCGTATAGCCACGTTGAGCGAGCCGAAGGCCCGCTTCGGACGATCTACGAGTGACGTATTCCAGCCGTTCGGCGCAGTAGGGGGCAAGGGGGCAGTACTGCGTCCGTGACGGGAGACGTGAATGAGCCTGGTGAAGCTGATCACAGAAGCGGATGAGCGCGGCCTCGCCGCGAGCGGGCTCGCCTGCCTCGACCGCTGTCTGCCGCTGCTCGCCGAGGAGACCGAGGTCCTGCGACCGCTCTGGGCGGGGGTCGTGAGCGGCGAACGGGACTGGTCGGCACGGCTGTCGGCGTCACGGGACGCCCTGGACGCCGTCGCCGGCCCCGCGCCCGATGTCACCACCGCGCTCGTACGGACCATGCTCGGTGCCGCGCCCTCGGAATGGGCGGCCGACTCGCTGCGGACCTGGGCGGACACCTGCTCCGTCGTCGCGCTGGAGATCCATCAGCAGTTCGACGCCGTGGACGAGGACGGACCCGCCGCCGCGGCGGAACGGCTCGCGCGGTGCCGCGAGGACAGCGGAGCGGTGGCGGACGCGGCGGACGGCGCGGAGAGCACGGACGGGATCGGGCCGCTGGCCGCCGGTGAACTGCGGCGCCAGATCGCGATCCTGGAGGTCCTCGCGGAGACGCCGGGCGCCGCCGGGGTGCGCCGGGCCCTGGACCTGTCGAGCGAGGGGCAGCGGGTGCTGCGCGCGGTGGTCTCGCGCCGTGCGCGGGCGGGCGGCTGAACGAGGGGCGGGAAGCGCCTGTGGGAACGGAGGCGACTGTGGGACGGAGGCGACTGTGGCGCGGAAATGGCCGTGGCGCCGGACCCGTTCGCCGTGGTGACCGTACCCGTTCGCCCGCCTGTGCATGGATGTCGCACCTGGTGAGGAGAGGACGACCGGGGCCGCCACCCCCCACAGGAGAGGCCCCGGTCGCCGTCCGGCGGAGCCGCGTCACGGCCCCGTACTCATATCAGCGCCACCGATGCGTTTTCTGTCACACCGCAGAATGTCAGCGTGTAGTTGCAGGTTGTACAAGACATGGACGCGGGCCCGGGAACGCCGTAGCGTGCAGAGTCGCGTGGGGCGGCGCGGCCAGTGACCAGCCGCGATTTCAGGACAGGTTGTGGGAGTGCTGGGGGACGACGCGGAGCTGACCGCCGCGGTGCTCGCGGCACAGGACGGGGACGAGGACGCCTTCCGTACTGTGTACCGCGCGGTGCACCCGCGGTTGTTGGGCTACCTACGGACTCTCGTCGGTGAGCCGGACGCCGAGGACGTGGCCTCCGAGGCCTGGTTGCAGATCGCCCGCGACCTCGGCCGCTTCTCCGGGGACGCCGACCGCTTCCGCGGCTGGGCCGCCCGTATCGCCCGTAACCGCGCCCTCGACCACATACGGATGCGTGGCAGACGCCCCGCGATCGGTGCCGACGAGACCGAGCTGACCGGGAAAGCGGCCGATTCGGACACGGCGGACGAGGCGATGGAGGCGCTCTCCACCGGCCGGACGATGGCGCTGATCGCGCAGTTGCCGCAGGACCAGGCCGAGGCGGTCGTCCTGCGGGTGGTGGTCGGACTCGACGCGAAGAGCGCGGCCAAGACGCTGGGCAAACGGCCCGGCGCGGTACGGACCGCCGCGCACCGCGGACTCAAACGCCTCGCCGAACTGCTCGACGCCGACGAGGGCCCCGAGCACCCCGGCCACCCCGGCGCGTCGCCCCGTGCGTTCCCCGGCGCCCCCGGTCGGGAGGGCGGATTCGGTGGCGTACCCCCACAGCGCACCATGCGGCCCGGAGCCGCGGCCTCCGCGGGTGTGACGGATTCGCGCCCGCGGACGCAGAAGGACATGTGATGGCCGAGGAGCGTAACCCGTGGCTTGACAGGGACGCGGCGGAGAGATTGCTGCGCGGTGAGCCTGTCGAGACGGCGGACGAACACGTCCGGGCCCGATCGGAACAGCTCTCCGAGGCCCTGCGGGACATGAGCGCCGTCACATACGCGAACGAAACAAACGCGCACGAAGAGGAACTTCCCGGCGAAGCCGCCGCCTTGGCCGCCTTCCGCAAGGCCGTGGCCGAGGGCGGTGACGCGCGCGGGGCCGTCCGGGACCGCGGCGCCATGGGCGCGGGCGCCGGGGATCTGCTCGGTACGGTACGTATCGCGCTTGACCCCCGCGCCGTACGCGCGCCGCGGTTCGCCCGCCCCATGCGCAGGGGACTCGCCGCGGCGGTGGCGGGCTGCGCGCTCGGTGGCATCGCGGCGGCGGCGGGCGCCGGCGTACTGCCCCCGATCTTCGGCGACGAGCGCAACCCGAGCCCCGTCAACTCCGTCTCGGCGGTGGCCTCTCCGAGGCCGCTCGCCTCCGGTTCCGGCTCGCTCGACGGGAGCCGGGACCCGGCCGACCCCTCGGACACCCCGAGCGGGACCGGTACGGGACAGCCCTCGCCACCCCCGTCGCCCACGCCCGGCGGCGGTACGGGCGAGGGTGACCACGCCGGTGAGAATGAAGGCAAGGGCGAAGGCGGCGACGGCCGTGCGAACGGGAAGGGCAGGGACAACCGGCCGGGTCCCCCCTCGAACTCCATGTCCGGAGAGTGGTTCAACAAGACCGTCAAGGCCTGCCGCGCCTACCGCGACGGTGTGCTCGACCCGAAGCGCAAGGAAGCCCTGGAGTCGGCGACCGACGGTCCGGAAGGGGCCGCGCGCTTCTGCGACCGGCTGCTGGGCGACGACCGGCGCCACAGCACCAAGAACGGCAAGGGCGAGGACTACGGGGGCGACGAGGGCGAGGACGACGGCGACGAAGGGGGCGGCGCCGGGTTCGTGGGATCACCGGGCGTGCCCACGGAGCAAGCGCCCACGCCGCCCCCGTACTGGACGCCCGCGCCGTACGCGCCCCCGGCCTCGGCTCCGACCCCGGTCTCCACTCCGCTCCCGACCCCGGTCCCGACTCCCGTCCCGACCCCGGTCCTGACCCCCGTCCCGACTCCGGTTCCCACGGGCGCGTACACGGGATCTGCCGAATAGTTCCCCACACCCTCCTGAACTGGAGCTTTACGGTTCCGGGACATCAGGTGTGACGTTTTTTCGGACCACGGCGCAGTACAGAGTGAGCCGACTGGTCATCGGCCGCGCAGAGAGCCGGGGTTCCCCCCGTACCTTCGGCTCGGCGCACTCGGCGCGGGCGGGACACGTTCCCCCGGTCCCGCCCGCGCCATCCTCTCCCAGGGCCTGAGCCCTACCAGTAGATGACCACTTTGTCGCCCGTGCGGACCTGATCGAAGAGCGAGGCGACCTTCTTCTGGTCCCGGACATTGACGCAGCCGTGCGAGGCGCCCTCGTAACCACTGGCCGCGAAGTCGGCGGAGTAGTGCACCGCTTGGCCGCCGCTGAAGAACATCGCGTACGGCATCGGGGTGTCGTACAGCGTCGAGACATGGTCCCGTGACTTCCAGCCCACCGTGAACGTGCCCTCACGGGTCGGGGTGTACTGCGAGCCGAAGCGCACGTCCATCGCCGACTTGACCTTGCCGTCGATCATCCAGGTGAGCGTGCGGCTGCCCTTGCTGATGCACAACACCCGCCCCTCCAGGCACCGCGGATCGGGCTTGGCGACGGGCCTGGTGGTCGGCGGGCGCAGTTCGTCACGGGTCGGCATCCTGGTCACCACGACCAGCCGCTGCCAGGTGACGGTGTCCGTCGCGCCGGTGGCGGGCAGCCCGCGGTCCTTCTGGAAGGTGGAGACGGCGGAGACCGTGATGGAGCCGTAGTAGCCGGTCGGGTTGAGCTCGAAGTGACCGGTCTGCTGGAGCCTCGCCTGGAGTTCCCGTACCCGGTCGCTCTCAGAACCGCTCGCCATCAGCGTCTTGGGCCGGTACGTGGTCCGGCTCGGCGTCGGCGCCGGGGGCGGCGTGGCGGTCCTGGGCGGCTCGGGAGTGGGCATCGGGGCCGTCGTGGTGCCGACAGCGGGTCCGGTCGGCGGTTTCGACGACGGCGACGGCGGCTGGAACGGCACCGGCGAGGAAGAACCGTTCGCCGTTACGGGAACGCCGCCCGGCTTGGCATCGGCCGCCCCGGGGAGCGGCTGCACCGTACAGCCGACGCCCGCGGCCAGCACGGCGGCTGTGGCGAGCCCTGTGCGTAGGGCGGATGTCCTGAGCATCTTCGGCGTCCCCCGGTTTCTCCCGTGATCCATGGCATGCGTTCCTCAGTGTTCCCTCAGACAGTCCCCCGCCGGACACGATTGCCCAAGCGGGCGAGGAATCCTGCCCCGGAGCCATCTTCCCCTGCCGGGAGACGAATTCCAGTGGGCGATTCCCCGGAGTGAAAGTACTTCCGGCCATGCTGCCCGTTCGGGCCGTCACGATCCCGCGCATGGCCGCGCGTCGGTGTCCGTGTCCACGCGCCGGCGTCCGTGCCCGCCCCCGCGTGTGCCCCGTACACGCCGTGCGCGCGCCGCTACAGTCCGTCATGACCGGTCGGTCATGACGGACCGTCAGCGGAGGCAGGGAGCAGAGCAGATGGCACGCGAACCCGGCGGCGAACGGCTCACCGAGAGCGGTCTGCCCGTCGAACCGGTCTACGGCCCCGGCGCGCTGGCGGGATGGGACCCCGCGGAGAAGCTCGGCGAGCCCGGCTCGTACCCCTTCACCCGCGGGGTCTACCCGTCGATGTACACGGGCCGGCCGTGGACGATGCGGCAGTACGCGGGCTTCGGCACCGCCGCCGAGTCCAACGCCCGCTACCGACAGTTGATCGCGCACGGCACGACGGGCCTGTCCGTCGCCTTCGATCTGCCGACCCAGATGGGGTACGACAGCGACGCCCCGCTCGCGAGCGGCGAGGTCGGCAAGGTCGGGGTCGCGATCGACTCGATCGACGACATGCGGGTGCTGTTCGACGGGATCCCGCTCGGCCAGGTCTCCACCTCGATGACGATCAACGCCCCCGCCGCGCTGCTGCTCCTCCTCTACCAACTGGTGGCCGAGGAGCAGGGCGTACCGGGCGCCGCGCTGACCGGTACCGTCCAGAACGACGTACTCAAGGAGTACATCGCGCGCGGCACCTACATCTTCCCGCCGAAGCCGTCGCTACGGCTGACCGCCGACATCTTCCAGTACTGCCGTGCCGGGATGCCCAAGTGGAACACCATCTCGATCTCCGGCTACCACATGGCGGAGGCCGGGGCCTCGCCCGTGCAGGAGATCGCGTTCACGCTGGCCAACGGGGTCGAGTACGTACGGACGGCCATCGCCGCCGGCATGGACGTCGACGACTTCGCGCCCCGGCTCTCCTTCTTCTTCGTCTCCCGTACGACGCTGCTCGAAGAGGTCGCCAAGTTCCGTGCCGCGCGCCGTATCTGGGCCCGGGTCATGCGCGACGAGTTCGGTGCCCGGGACCCCAAGTCCCTGATGCTGCGCTTTCACACCCAGACCGCCGGGGTACAGCTGACCGCGCAGCAGCCCGAGGTCAATCTCGTACGGGTGGCGGTCCAGGGGCTGGCGGCGGTGCTCGGCGGTACGCAGTCGCTGCACACCAACTCCTTCGACGAGGCCATCGCCCTGCCGACGGCCACCTCGGCCCGGCTCGCGCTGCGTACGCAGCAGGTGCTGGCGTACGAGACGGATGTCACCGCGACCGTCGACCCCTTCGCCGGCTCGTACGCCGTCGAGCGTATGACGGACGACATCGAGGACGCGGCGGTCGCGCTGATGGCACGGGTCGAGGAGATGGGCGGCGCGGTCGACGCGATCGAACGCGGCTTCCAGAAGAGCGAGATCGAGCGCAGCGCGTACGCCGTCACCCGGGAGACGGAGAGCGGTGAGCGGGTGGTCGTCGGCGTCAACCGCTTCACCATGGACGAGGAGGAACCGTACGAGCCGCTGCGCGTCGACCCGGCGATCGAGGCCCAGCAGGCGGCCCGGCTGGCGCGGCTGCGATCGGAGCGGGACCAGCCCGCGGTGGACGGCGCGCTCGCGGGGGTGCGGGCGGCGGCGGAGGGGACGGCGAATGTGCTCCCGCCGATGAAGACGGCGCTGGCGGCGCGGGCGACGGTGGGGGAGGTGTGTGACGCGTTGCGGGGGGTGTGGGGGACCTACGTACCGACGGACGCGCGCTGACCCGACGCTGCCATTTCGCTGCCCCTGAACACACATGCGGGTGTTGGTCCGCATGTGCGACACTCCGGCCATGCTGGGTGTGACTGATCTGCCGACCTACCTGGTGGGCCTCGTACTGATCGTTCTGCTGCCGGGACCGAACTCGCTCTATGTGCTCTCCGTCGCGGCCCGGCGCGGGATACGCGCGGGCTACTCCGCGGCGGCGGGCGTCTGGTGCGGCGACACCGTACTGATGGTGCTCTCCGCCGCCGGTGTCGCGTCGCTGCTCCAGGCCAATGAGCTGGCTTTCGGCGTCGTGAAGTTCGCCGGCGCCGGATATCTGACCTGGCTCGCGATCGGGATGATGCGCGCGGCCTGGTCGATGTGGCGCACTCGGCACGAGCGCGCGGAGACGGCGTCCGCGTCCGCCACCTCACCGACGGCGAAGGCGACGGAGCGGCCGTATCGCAGGGCGTTGGTGATCAGCCTGTTCAACCCGAAGGCGATCCTGTTCTTCATCTCCTTCTTCGTGCAGTTCGTCGACCCGGGCTACGCGCACCCCGCGCTCTCGTTCGTCCTGCTCGGGCTCCTCGCCAACGTGGCCAGCGCCCTCTATCTGTCGGCCCTGATCTTCGGCGGCACGCGCCTGGCCGCCGCCTTCCGCCGCCGCAAGCGGCTGTCGGCGGGCATGACATCGGCGGCGGGCGCGCTGTTCCTCGGCTTCGCGGTGAAGCTGTCACTGAGCAGCGCCTGAGAGCGGCCGTGTGGTCGAATCGGGGATGACTTCGTTCTGGACGGGCGAGCGGATACGTCTGCGTGGTATCGAGCCCGACGACTGGACCGCGTTCATGCGCTTCGCCACGGACGAGGAGCGGCTGGGGGATCTGCTGCGCCCGCCCCGGTCGGCCGAGAGTTTCCGCGCGTGGACGAAGGAGCAGGCGGCGGCCGCGTCCGACGGCGACTGCTTCCAGTTGGCGATCGAAGCCATCGGGACGGGGGAGACGGTCGGGGCTGTCGGCTCGTACCACGCCGACCCGCGCGCGGGCTGGTTCGAGTACGGCGTCACGATCGGCGCCGATCACCGGCGCGAGGGCTATGCGGCGGAGGCCGTCGTACTGCTGCTGCGCTTCATGTTCGCCGAGCGGCGCTTCCACAAGTGCGGCGCGCGGGTCTTCGCGCACAACGAGGCATCGCTGGCGCTCCAGCGCCGGCTCGGATTCGTCGAGGAGGGCCGCCTCCGTGATCAGGTGTTCTTCGCCGGCCGGCACCACGATCTCGTCATGCTGGGCATGCTCGCCGACGAGTTCGCCCAACTGCACCCGATGAGCGAGCGGTGAGCGGCTCAGCCATCGAGGGTGCCGAAGGCCGTGGTTGGCTTCTTCTGCGGCGGGAAGTGGGAGCCGTCGCCGGCAACCGCGTGATCATCTCGATGACTGGTGGCCACCGGCTCGCCCACCGTGCCGTCCCGGGCGAACGCGCGGTCGTCGAACCCTTCCGCGACCGCTGAGGGCGGCCAGGCCTTCCGCCTACCAGCCGCCGATGTCCGAAGTGTTTCGTTCCCCTTACCGATGGTGTGCGTTCACCTCCGGGGCGGAGAGATTTCCTACCCTGTCACCGACTCACCATCTGTCCGTGGGGCAGTAGACGCCGGGAGCAGCATGACGAAGGCCCGAAGACTGTGGCCGATATGGCGCGGCGGTAAGAACGCCGAGAACGGTCGGAGCCGAAACACCGGCAGTACCGCCACCGCGCCGTCGGACGGTCCGCACGTCAAGGATTCGAAGGAGCTGGAGGAGTGTCTGCGCGTCTGCGCGCTGCACAGTGACCGGCTCTCGGCCGCCGGTACGGAGAACGACCGCAAGCGCACCGCTCTCGCCACCAAGCTGCGGCACCTGGGCACCCTGCACGCCTCGGCGGAGCCCACTCCGGAGTCCGGGGCCTCCCCGGCGTCCGGGACCTGCACGAACGAGGTGTTCGACGCGCTGCTCGCCGCCGGAACCGCGGCCCTGGAGTGTGGTGACGGCGGCGACGAGCCGGCGCTCGCCCTCCTCATCAGCGCCACCGTCCTGACCGAGCGCGGAAGCTCCCGCGCCGGCTGGCGGCTGCGGGCCAGGGTCCTGGAGGCCGCCGGTGACGAGATCGCGGCCGTCGACGCGTACGAGCGCTATCTCGCGCTCACCGACGACGACTGGTACGGCGTCGCCCCCCGCCTCGCCGGGCTGCGGACAGCCGTCCGGGAGCAGGAGGAGATGCTCCGGCTGCTGGCCCGCGAGTGCCCCCGCGCCGAGGAGTTCGTGGCCGCGTCCGCCTCGGCCTCCGAGGTACGGGACGTGTGGGAAGAGGGCCTGCGGCTGCACGAGAAGGGCGACCGTGAGGGGGCCGAGCCGCGCCTCGTCGGCGCGCTGCTGGCCATGGGCCGCGACCGCCATCCGGTCGGGGAGCTCCAGAACGCCGTCGGCGAGTACCTCGACCTGCGGATCGCCGCCGCCGACGGCGATGCCTCGCGGCTGCGCGGACTCGTCGGCCACTACGCGGAACAGCGCAGGAACCGGATGCGACCGCCCCTCGCGGATCCCACGCTCGGCGGGGTCGACTGGATCGGCGTCGGTGAGCTGCGGAATCTCATCGCGGGGAAATCCATCTGTCTGGTGGCCAACTCGGAGAGCCTCGGCCGCGGTTCGCTGGGGCCGGAGATCGACGCGTACGACCTGGTCGTACGGTTCAGCTCGTACCGTATCGACGCGCCGGCCACCGGTACGCGCACCGACCTCCACGCCACCGCCCACGAGCACGGCTTCAACTGGGACCGGCCCGTGACGACGCGGATGGTGTTCGGCGGGTCCGCGGAGAAGTGGGGCTACTCACTGCGCGAGCGGCTGGTGCCGGGCGCCCAGCGGTATGTCACCGACGACTCGGTGCGCTGGCCGCTGCGCCATCTCGGCGGGGTCGACTGGGACGCCTGGCCGTCCGTTCCGACGAGCGGGTTCAACACGCTGTGGCTCCTTGATTTCCTGGATGTCAGCCCGGCGCTCGATCTGTTCGGCTTCGACTTCTACGAGAGCGGCGTCCACCGCCTGCCCGGAGCGATGCGCGTACCCGTCACCTCCGAGCGCGAGCGGACCAGCGAGAAGGCATGGGTCATGGAACGCGCCCAGAGCGTCAACGACACGAGGATTTCCCTGAGATGACCCCGAGCCCCGTGCCCGCGAGCCCCGTGCCCGCGAGCCCCGTGCCCGCGAGCTCCGTGCCCGCGAGCTCCGCGACCCCGAGCCCCGCGACCCCGAACCCCGGGGCCGCGAACTCGCTCACCGGCAAGCGCCGTATCGCCTTCGCCGCGCTCGTCGGGGACGACGACGTGCCGGGCCTCCTGGCGCTGCTGCGCAGCCTCGCCCTGTCCAACCCGGGCGTGTGCGAGGACTTCGTCGTCCTGCACGGCGGCCCCGGTCTGCCGCCCGCCTCCGTCGCCCGTATCCACGCGCTCCACCCGCGCGTCGAGCTGCGCCCCGCGGGCAGCGCCGGAACCGGCTCGCGCCACGATCTGTTCCGTATCCGTATCCCCGACTACGACACCGTGATCGTCCTCGATCCGCGCACGGTCGTACGGGGCGATCTCGGCGCACTCCTGCGGCTGCGCGAGGGAGTGGTCGCCTTCACCCCCGGAGACACCCTCGTCATCCAGCGGGACCACACGGACTCGGTGACGTCCGGGGGCGAGGCGCCGGTCAGCGAGTCGCCGGACGACCGGAGGGAGTACGAACTCTCCGACGCCGAGCTGCACTCCGCGTACCTCGCGCTGAACGGCACCCCCCACCACGATCTGATCGTGCACTACGGGACCCCGCATATCGCCCGCACCGGAGATGTGGAGACCGCCCGCCGCGTCGCGCTCGCCCATATCGCGGCGGGCGAGTTCCAGGAGGCCGCCGACCTGCTGGGATCGGTCCGTATCCCGGTGAACGAGGCCTGGCCGCACGAGGTGTTCGGGCACGCTCTGATGAGCCTGTCCCGCTACGAGGAGGCCGAGGCCCAGCTGCTGCTGGCCACCGCCGCCCCCAAGCGCGCCGCCACCGCCTTCGCGCGGCTGGCCCAGATCGCCTGGATCCACGGGGACGACACCACGGCACAGCGGCACGCCATGAACGGGCTCTCCGCCGACCCCACGCACCGGGGCGCGCGGCAGATGCAGCGCCGTACGACCGGTGCGCTGGGCAGCGCCCTGGGCGCGGAGCCGAACCCGAGCGAGGGCGCGGCGCGCGACCAGCTCGCGCATGTCGCGTACTACATGCCCCAGCAGGGCAACGCAGGGGACAAGCTGCTGCCCGAGTCCGTACGGCTCACCTTCGACGCCGACACCGGACCCCGCCGCTGGCACTCGATCCACGCCCACCGGCTCTTCGACGAAGCCGCGCTGGAGCGGGTCAACGCCCGGCGCGGGCTGGTGATCGGGGGCGGCGGGCTGTTCATACCGGACACCGCGCCCAACGGCAACAGCGCCTGGCAGTGGAACGTCCCCGACGCGCTGCTCGACCGGATCGATGTGCCCGTCATGGTGTACGCGGTCGGCTTCAACGCCTTCGACGGACAGTCCTACCGGCGCGAACGCTTCAACGCCGCCCTGCGCCGGCTCGTCGAGCGGTCCGCCTTCTTCGGGCTGCGCAACCACGGCTCGATCGAGAAGGTCCGCGCGCTGCTCCCCGCCGAACTGCACGGGAAGGTGCGCTTCCAGCCCTGCCCGACCACCGTCACCCGGCAGCTGGTCAAGGGCTGGACCGACCCCGCGCAGCGGGAGAACACCGTCCTGATCAACGCCGCGTACGACCGGGCCGGGCTGCGCTTCGGCCATGACTACGGGCACTTCCTCGCCGAACTGGCCAAGGCGATAAGGGCGTTGGGCGGTCATGCCGAGGTGAAGTGTGTGGCGCACTCGGTGGACGACGAGCGGATCGCCTTCGACCTACGGCGCGAGCACGGCATCTCGCTGCCGGTGATCCCGATGTACGACTCGGAGAACGACGAGATCCGGGACATCTACGCCCGTACGAAGCTGGTCATCGGGATGCGGGGGCACGCGGGGATGATCCCGTTCGGCTGTGGGACGCCGATCATCAGCCTGATCTCACATCCCAAGATGGCGTACTTCCTGTCCGACATCGAACGCCCGGAGTGGGGCGTCTCCGTCCATGACAAGAACCTCGGGGCGGTGCTGACCGAGCGGGCGCTCGGGCTGCTGGACGATCACGCGGCGTCCGTCGCCGACGTACACGGCAGACAGCGGGAGCTGTGGAAGGTGACGGAGACGAACGCGGCCGAGCTGCGGGCGATCCTGGGGGCGGGCGCGCGGACGCCTGCCGGAAGTCCGGTCGGCTGAGCCGCCGCCGGGCGGGCGGTCTGTTCCCCGCCGGACGGGCGGCGCGTATCGGCCCGTCCGGCGATGGGGAGTACGAGACCTAGCGCAGCACCGCCCGGCGCAGCTTCCGCGCCCGGCGCACCATCCGCCGGGCCGTCGCGTTGCGCGGGATACGGGCCAGCTGCGCCGGGACCGCGCCGGGCAGTGCCAGCGCCGTGAGCCGGCGACGCTTGAAGTAGCGCCAGGTGTGCGTGTCGAGATGCTCCGAGAGGTACTTCTCCGCCGTGGGCCGCAGTCCCGGGTAGATCTGGTGCTGCATCGCGTACCCGACGGTCGCGATCAGTTCCGCGATCCGGGGGTCCGGCGTCTGGGCGTCGGCGTCACTGTCGTCCAGCGACGGCAGCAGCGCGTCCACGATCGTCACCGGCACGCGGTTGCTGTTCTGGTACGGGGTCAGCCGCTCCAGGAGCAGTTCCGTGCCCGTGTGCGCCACCGGAATGCCGTAGAACGCGGACGCCGTGAACAGCGCCGTCGAGAAGCAGCCGACCACCAGCGCGGGCTTCAGCCGCCGGTAGAGCACCTCGGCGAGCACCGGGCTGTCCAGGATGGTCAGTTCGGCGCCGAGCTTCTTCGCCTCCTGCTCCAGCTTCCGCGACCAGGCGGCCGGGGCCGTGGGATGCGGCTTGAAGATCACCTGGGTGTGGCCCTTGTCGACCGCGCCCCGCACCATCCGGATGTGCAGCTCCTCCTCCTCGCTCTCGGTGAGGATCCCGAGCGCGGAGAGGTACTGGCCGAGGAGCAGCGCCGGGGGCTCCGACGGTGTGTCGAAGGTCCGCTCGGCGTCGGTGAGTTCGTCGAGGACGCGCAGGAAGGCGTCCGTCGGCACCAGCTCGGCGTCGACGCCGAACTCGGTCAGGAGCAGCGGCTTGAGTCCCGGTACGAGATCGAGATGCAGCAGTCTGCGCACCCGCTCGCCCACCAGGGGCTCTATCTTCGAGCGGGTGGGCCCGTAGCTCATCAGCCCGTCCGCGTACACCTCGATCGGTGCGCCGGTGAAGATCTGCGCGATCGCGAGCGCCGGGTTGACCTGGATCGACTCGACGATCAGCTGTACGTCGTCGTCACCGAGCCGCCAGGCCAGCCGCAGATGGCGTTCCCAGATGGGGATGTCGTCGGCGCGCGGCGCCCAGCTGCCCGGGTGGAACGGCGCGATGGTCTCGTTCCACGACACGAGGTCGTCGAACCGGTCGCGCAGCTCGTCGAAGCCGGGCATCTCGTCGATCGAGGGCGTCAGCTCGGGCGAGCCCGCGTTGTTGCAGACGACCAGCAGCCGGCGGCCGGCCGCGGGGAAGAGCCCGGCGTCGATCGCGGCGGCCAGGGTGGCCGCTCCGTAGAGGGTGGAGGCGCAGAAGACCTGCGTCGTACGCCCGGCCGCGGGCGCGCTCGGAAAGAGGGACGACGCCATCACGCTGCCGCCTTCCCGGCGGACACATGCCGCCTTCGCAGGCGGCGCAGCCGGGCCGAGCGGTCCAGGTCCATCGAATCCAGCGCTTCCTTCAAGACGTCCTGAGGCAGTCGTTTCAGAGCGGCGGCACTCATCGTGCGCAATTGTCGCGCCACGGCCGGTTCGAATCGCTCTTTGGACGCCAGATGGTGGGAAATGATCGCGCAGTAGGTGCGCACGGCCTTCAGCATAAAACGGTCCGCTTCCGCGTCTTTCGCGGTCTCCTCGATGACCTGGTCGAAGGCGCGGATGAAATCGAGCTGCCGTACGTCCCCGATCTGGGTGAGCGACGAGGCGACCCCCCGCCGGTAGAAGATTCCGAGCAGTCCGACCACGGCGAAGGACTCCGCCTCGCGGTGCAGCCGCCAGATCCAGGGCCGGTCCTCGGCGGTCCGCAGCCCGTCAGGGAAGTGCACCAGACCGCGGTCGACGAGCCGGCGGTGGTAGACGCCGGCCCACGCGTACGGATAGTCGACCGCGGTGGAGCGGTCGGCGGGCAGGATCGCGTCCCGGGGCGACAGCACCTCCCCGCGCCGGCCGACGGGGACACGGTGGATCGTCCGGGCCCTGGCCGTGAACTGGACATGGTCGGTACGGACGAAATCGCAGCCCAGCCCCTCAATGGAGGCGAGCAGCTGTTCGTAGTAGCCGGGGGCCACCCAGTCGTCGCCGTCGAGGAAGGTGACGTACTCCCCGTCCGCGGCGTCCAGACCCGTGTTGCGGGCGGTGGCCAGCCCTCCGTTCTTCTCATGTCTGAGGAGGACCGCCCCTGGGAGGTCGCGCGCCGCCTGTTCGAGGATCTGTGGGGTCCCATCCGTCGAACAGTCGTCGACAAGAACGAACTGGAAGTCCTCGCGGCTGTTCGCGCGCAGGCTTCTAAGGGTTTCGAGGGCGTACGTCTGCACGTTGTAGAACGGCACGACAACAGAGAGCTTGGCCACCCGCGAGACGCTAGGCGGCGGCGCGTCATGCAGCCTGACATCCGGGCGCATGGAAGGTGAACGAAGAATGGCGGAATGGTGAAGCGGTCCGGATCCGGGTCGTTTTCCGGCCGTTCCGGGCCCGCGTCGCCATTCGTAGACGTGCTGTTAACCCTTTATTGCCATTGAGTTGGGGCGACAAACGGAATGACTTTCTAACGTCCTCGTCGTGCCATCACGTACCAGCGGTCAAGCGGTCCGGGTCGCCGTGCTCGCCGACTCCGACACCCGGTGGAAGTGGGGCGCGCTCACCGCGCGCCGCATCACGCCGGACGACCGCTCCATAGAGCTCAGCGGTTTTCTCCTGCGCGGACGGGCCACGCCCACCGCGAGACAGCTCGCCGAGGTCGGCGCGGAGGCGGACGCCCTGCGTGAGCTCACCGGCACGGACTTCCTGCGGACACTGCGCGAGGAGTCGTACGACATCGTCGTCCTGGCCCTCGTCGGCGGCGCCGTACAGGCGATGCTGCACGGGATAGCCGCCCTGAAGCTGACCGACCGGCCCGCGATCGTCACCGGCTATGTCGGGGTCGTCTACGAGAAGCTCTCCGACGGGCTGCTGCTGCGGCACGGCGCGGATGTCGTCCTCGCCAATTCGCGCTACGACGCGCAGCGGTTCCGCACCGTGTACGAAGGGGTCGGCGCCGACGCCTCCTCGGTCACCGAGGCCGCGCTGCCCTTCCTCGGCGGTGAGCGGTATGTGCCCGAGGAGGGCCGCGACACCGTCGTCTTCGCCGCCCAGCCCTCCGTACCGGCGAGCCGCGCCGACCGTACGTATCTGCTGCGGCGCCTCGTCGAGCACGCCAGGCTCCACCCGCGCCGCGAGGTGCTGCTGAAGCTCCGCAGCAAGCCCGGCGAGCACACCACGCATGTGGAGGAGTTCCCGTACCAGCGCCTCGCCGAGAAGGTGCCGGGCGGTCTGCCGCCCAACTTCCGGCTCGTGTACGGGAACATGGGCGAGGTCCTCGACCGTACGGATCTGCTGGTCACCGTCTCCTCGACGGCCGCACTCGAATCCCTGCACCGGCGCATCCCGACCGCGATCCTCACCGACTTCGGGGTGCGGGAACCGCTCGGCAACCATCACTTCATCGGCTCGGGCTGTCTGGCGTCCTGGGACCAGCTGGACGGCGGCGGGCGCCCGCGCCCCGACGCCGTCTGGGCGGACCGGCAGGGCGTCGCCGCCGACGGATCGTACGCGTCGGCCTTCGACACGGCCCGGCAGCGGGTGGCGGAGCTGCTCGACGGGCCCGAGCTGCCCGAGATCAGCCCGTACTACACGGCCACCACCGCACCGGGGTATCTGCCGCCGCTGCTGGCCCGCTACCACCTGGCCGTGGACGGGACTCCACTGCCGTCCAGGACCTCCGACGGCGATGCCCGAGGGGTCAGACGCGTGGTGCGCGAGGCCGTACGGGGCGCCGCGCGCGGCGCCTACCGCCATGGAGTGCAGCGCGTGGCGCCCGTCATCCGCCGCATGGGCGACCTGTGACCGGGCCGTCGGCGCCGGCACAGGAACCGGCCTCCGGCCGGCCCGCCACCCCGGGACGGGTGGCGGACGACCGGGCCGCGGACGCCCCCGCGGTGGCCGCCCCGGCCCCGAACCGACCCACCCCAGCTGACCGGGCCGCAGCTGACCGACCCGCAGCTGAACGACCCGCAGCTGAACGACCCGCGGACGAGCCGTCCGCGGACCAAGGAGTACAGATGACCGTCCTCGCGGTGATCCCCGCACGCGGCGGATCCAAGGGCGTACCCGCCAAGAACCTCGCCCCCGTAGGTGGCGTACCGCTCGTCGTGCGCGCCGTCCGCGCCTGTCTGGCGGCCCGGCGCGTGACCGATGTCGTCGTCTCGACCGACGACGCGGCCATCGCCGAGGCGGCCCGCACCGCCGGCGCCGAGGTCGTCCTGCGCCCCGCCGCCATCGCGGGGGACACGGCCACCAGCGAGGCCGCCGTGCTGCACGCGATGGACGCCTACGGCGCGATGCGCGGCAAGACCGCCGAGGTCGTCCTGCTGGTGCAGTGCACGAGCCCGTTCATCACCGCCGAGGACCTCGACGGCGTCGCGGGCGCGGTCACCGAGGACGGCGCGGACAGCGCGCTGACCGTCGCGCCGACCCACGGCTTCATCTGGCGCCAGGACGGCGCGGGCAGCGCCGACGCCGGGGCCTCGGGCGGCTATGGCGTCAACCACGACAAGGCGAACCGGCCGCGCCGCCAGGACCGCCCCCAGGAGTATCTGGAGACCGGCGCCGCCTACGCGATGCGCGCCCAAGGCTTCCGCGAGGCGAAGCACCGCTTCTTCGGCCACACCGCGCTCGTCACCACCGACCCCGCCCGGGTCCTGGAGATCGACGACCCGCACGATCTGGCCCGCGCCCGCGCCCTGGCCCCGCTCCTCGACCCGGCCGTCCTGCCGACGTACGACGACATCGACGCGGTGGTACTCGACTTCGACGGCACCCAGACCGACGACAAGGTCTTCGTCGACTCCGACGGCCGCGAGATGGTCGCCGTGCACCGCGGCGACGGACTCGGGATCGCCGCGCTGCGCCGCAGCGAACTGAAGCTGCTCATCCTCTCCACCGAACAGAACCCGGTCGTCGCCGCCCGCGCCCGCAAGCTCCAGGTGCCGGTGCTGCATGGCATCGACCGCAAGGACGTCGCGCTCAAGCAGTGGTGCGACGAGCACGGGATCGCGCCCGAGCGGGTGCTCTACGTCGGGAACGACGTCAACGACCTCCCGTGCTTCGGACTCGTCGGCTGGCCGGTGGCCGTCGCGAGCGCCCATGACGCCGTACGCGCCGCGGCGCGTGCCGTCACTACGACCCCCGGAGGCGAGGGAGCGATCCGCGAGATCGCCGCCTGGATCCTCGGGCCGGGTCTCCAGACCCCCCACACCCCCACCCTCAACAAGTAGTAAGGACGCTCCATGAGCACCAACTCCACCTCGCGCCTGCGCACCCTCGGCACGCGGACCGCCGGACCCGGCCGCCCGGTCTACGTCACGGGTGAGATCGGCATCAACCACAACGGCGAGCTGGACAACGCCCTGGCCCTGATCGACGCCGCCGCCGACGCCGGCTGCGACGCGGTCAAGTTCCAGAAGCGCACCCCGGAGATCTGCACCCCGCGCGACCAGTGGGACATCGAGCGGGACACCCCCTGGGGCCGGATGACGTACATCGACTACCGTCACCGCGTCGAGTTCGGCGAGGACGAGTACCGCGCCATCGACGAGCACTGCAAGAAGCGCGGTATCGACTGGTTCGCGTCCCCGTGGGACACCGAGGCCGTCGCCTTCCTGGAGAAGTTCGACGTCCCCGCCCACAAGGTGGCCTCCGCCTCCCTCACCGACGACGAGCTGCTGCGCTCCCTGCGCGCCACCGGCCGTACGGTCATCCTCTCCACCGGCATGTCGACGCCGAAGCAGATCCGTCACGCGGTCGAGGTCCTGGGCAGCGACAACATCCTGCTCTGCCACGCCACGTCCACGTACCCGGCCAAGGCCGAGGAGCTGAACCTGCGCGTGATCAACACGCTCCAGGCCGAGTTCCCGAACGTCCCGATCGGCTACAGCGGCCACGAGACCGGTCTCCAGACCACCCTCGCCGCCGTCGCCCTCGGCGCCACCTTCGTCGAGCGTCACATCACCCTCGACCGCGCCATGTGGGGCTCGGACCAGGCCGCCTCCGTCGAGCCGCAGGGTCTCCAGCGCCTCGTCCGCGACATCCGCACCATCGAGGCGTCCCTCGGTGACGGTGTCAAGAAGGTCTACGAGTCGGAGCTCGGCCCGATGAAGAAGCTCCGCCGTGTCGCGGGCGTCGTCGCCGAGTCCACCGAGCCGGTGGCGGTCTGACGCCATGACCGGTGCCGGCGGGGGCTCCCCGCACCCTCGTGCGACCGCGGGCGGAGACGCCGGCGGGAACGCCGACGCGATCGCGTTCGTGGAGAGCCCGGTCCAGCTGCTCAATGTGCTGGAGTGGGCGCGAGCCAGCGCGACCGGTGACGCCCTCACCGTCGTCGTGCTGTCACCCACCGATCCCATGTCGCGCGGTCAGCTCCGCAGAATGGCGGAGCTGGCCCGTGACGAGGGTTTCACCGTGCGCTGGCAAGAGGCGCGCGGTGGCGCGGGGGCGCCCCTGCGGACGCTGCGGGAACTCACCCCGCTGCTCCGCAAGGCCGGCCGGATAGTCATCGGGGACCCGTTCTCCCGCTATGTACAGCTGCTGCTGACCCTGGTCAGCGGCAAGGAACTGACGGTGGTGGACGACGGCACCGCCACGCTGGAGTTCATCGGGCAGATCGCCCGCGGCGAACGGCTGGTGCGCTGGCACCGGCGCGGCGGCAGCCGCGGGCCGCGGGAACTGGTCCTCGCGCCCGTCACCGCGGCGGCGCGGCGTCGGCTCTCCCCGTCGGACGGCCGTACGGTCGAGGTCTTCACCTCGATGCCCGTCGAGGAGATCCCGCCCGGCATCACCGTCACCGCCAACCGCTTCGAGTGGACGCGGGCCACGTTCGGACCGCCCCGGATATCCGCGGGCGCGGACATGGTCGGTACGTCGCTGGTCGAGACGGGCGTGATCGACGCGGACCAGTACATCGAGGCGGTCACGGCCCTCGCCCGCACGCACGGCGCCACCCGCTACTTCGCGCACCGCCGCGAGGACGTGGAGAAGCTGCACCGCCTCCACACGGTCACGGGCCTGGAGATCGTCCGCCCGGACCTCCCCCTGGAAGTGATCGCGCGCCGCGGGCCGATCGGCAAGACGATCCTGAGCTTCCCCTCCACGGTGGTCCACACCCTCCCCCTGGCCCTGGCGGGTACGGGCGTACGCGTCGCGGTCTGCGACATCGCCCCGGAATGGCTGAAGGAGACGGCGAGCCCGCGCGCCCAGGGCTTCCTGTCGGGGGTGACGGGCACGGCCCGGGACATCCACCGCCTCCCGAGACTGCCTTCGCCGGCCTGAGCCCGGCACGTTGCACGTTCACTCGTTCACCCGTTTGGCCCAAAGGGGACGTAGACGGCGCTGGCATCAGCCCCACAGGTCACCTACGCACCCGCGCGCCTTCGAACAGACGCACGGTGAAAGGAGAGAAGGGGGCGACCGACCTTGACCGCTCACCATGCCCACCCGGCACCCCCGCTCACTCTGGACGAACTGGCGCGCCTGGACGACCTCGCCGCCGAGGAGAAGGCCCCGGACGAGGTCAGGGAAGGCCTGGCCACCGTGCGGCTCCCCCAACTGGGACGCGTCGGGCACCGCCCGCGGTGCTTGTCGGCAAGCGTGCCGTACCGACCGCCGCCCACGCGGTTCCGTGGGGCGCGCCGAACGCATCCATCCAGTTCGTCACGGGCTACTTCGACGGCAACTCCAGCGCCGGCGCGGGCGGCCAGTCGTGGGCGACCGCCGCCCACGGATACGCCGGCCAGGACGTGACGGCGCACGACATGGCCGTGCTGCGGCTCGCGGACCCGCTCGGAGACTGGCTGGGCGGCATGGGCGCGAGGCCCTTCGACGACAGTTGGAGGGGCGGCGCCTACTGGACCTCGGTCGGTTACCCGGGCGATGTGGACAACGGCGAACGGCCGAGCTTCCAGTCCTCGATCCATGTCATCGACGACGACGAGGACGGGGACGCGCAGGAACTGGAGCACCACGCTGACGAGACGCCCGGCGACTCGGGCGGGGCGTTCTTCGGTACCTGGAGCGACGGCCCGTACGCGGTGGGCACCGTCAGCGGGTTCGAGCAGGTCAGCGGCCCTCTCGGCATCGGAAGCGAGGACAACAACATCTCGGCGGGCGGAAACGCCCTGACGGGACTCGTCAACTTCGCCCGCACCACCTGGACGTGACGCCATGGGAAGCCAGACGACGGTCACACGGCAGGTCGACGGCAGCTCGATAGAGAAGACCGTGAGCCAATCCGACGGACAGGCCCAGACGGACTACGTTCACCGGGATCCCAGCGGCTTCGTGACCGCCCTCAGACACGAGACGCGGCAACAGGACGCCGACGGAAACCAGACGATCGACAGGGCCACCCAGGTCTTCGACCAGCAGGGTCACATGGCCGACGCCAACGGCAACCCCGTCTCCGACTCCACCACACCGGTCAGCAACGCCGCGCCCGCTCCTGACGGAGGCGGGGGAGACGCCGGGAGCGGTGACGGCGGGAGCGGTGGCGGCGAATTCCCGGGCGGCTTTCCGCCCGAGCCGCTCCCTGAGTGACACCCGGGCCGAGCCGGTACCCGCCTCCTACGGTGCGGTGGGGGCGGGTGAGCCGTTCTCGTCCCGGCACGGCTGCTGCTTCTCGTACGCCGTTGTGTACGAAGCGATGAAGCTCTTCATGGCGCTCTTGCCGGCGATGCCCGGCTTGAGGACCTTGACGACCGACGACAGGTCCTCCGCCACCGCTCCGGGACTGTCGCAGTGGACGACGGATACAGCGATCCTGTCTGAATAGACATACCCCCCGGTCGAACTCTCCTCCGGGTTGCCCACGTTCAGTTGATTGACCGCGATGTCCCTCGGCGAAGCGCCGGGCTCACGTCGCTCCCGCTCAATGCTGACCACGACCGCGTCGTCAATCGACAACTCGCACGTAGTGATGGCATCCGCAACCGGCTCATCCTCCTTGACGGCGAGCTGTTTCCCGGCCGGAAGGAAAGGCTCAAGCAGCTTGGGGTCGACGGCTACGCCGCAGAGCGACTTCGGGATGCTGTATCCCACCGTGCCGCCGTCCGACCCCCCACCGCTGCAGCCGGAGAGTACGAAGGCCAGACCGGCGGCAACGGTGGCGAGGCAACCCTTCTTCATCATCACTTGTTTCCTGCGGCTTCCCATTTCGCCCCATCGCTGTGGCTGATGCCCGCCGCAGTACGTGCGGCACGCTGTAGCGCCTCGTGCGTGTCGTAGTTGATGTCCGGACGTTCCATCAGAGCCCGATTGACAGCGTCCTCAGCAGACCGGATCGCCTGGGAACGACCCTTGCTGTAATCATCGCTCGCTTCTCGTTCCGCTTCGTTGGTCGTGTCCTGCTGAATGCTCTCCATCACGCTCGACTGGATGTCTTCGGATATCCATCCGACAACGTCTCCGGCGATCGGTACTCTTCCAGCAGTGTTGTCGATCCCCATTCCGATGATCCGGTCGACCCACTTCTGCTTGTCTTCGGCCGATTTGTTGAAGTCCTCATCGGATGCCGTGTGGTATTCGAGGATCGCATTCGCGCGGGCCTCACTCATGATCCCCGCCATCGCCGCACCGGGAGCTACGGCATCCCGTACACGTCCGTCCAAAGACGTTTGCGAGGTGTTCTCGCCGTTGATGACGTGGTCGACCACGCTGGAGGAGTACGCCTGCTGAGCAGTGGTGATGGACGCATAGGCATCGGGATCCTGGCCCACTTCGGCCAGGAAGCGCTGAGCCGTGCCCGGAGTGAGGTCCGCGCCGGTGCCGAAAGTGGGGAACATCTCGCTGGAACTGTCTTCTTCGTACATGGTGCGCTGAAAATCGCCCATGTACTCGGCGGTGATGTCTCCCAGACTGTCCCGCAACGCGTAGAGGGGGCCGGTTTCGACGTCCACGTCCCCGTTCTCATTGTGCCGGATGAGTTCGGGGTTCGTGCCGAACTTCTCGACAATGTCATGCGTGAGCTGCGCCCGTTCCGGCGTGTGCTTAATGGCGTCCGCGGTGTCGTCGCTGTCGTACGGACGCCCCGTCGTGGCCGCCTCCAGCGCGTGCCCCAGCGCGTTCGGGCCGTCGTTCAGGGCATCCGCGGTGTTTTCCTCGTCCGCCATTACGTTGGCGGCGTTCGTGTCAATGTTCCACTTGAAGTCTTCCTTGGTGAATTCGTCCAGGTACGAGGAGAAGCCGGCCGAGTTGTTCTTGTCGACCGTGCCGTCCTCGTTGTACTTGGTCGGCGTATCCGTGAAGAACTTCTCCGACGCTTCCGGGCTGTGCCCCAGCGCCTCAAGGACGCTGTTCAACGGGTCGTTCCCGGAGCCCAGCTTCCCGGACGGGTTGAAGCCGTAGATGTCATCGCTGCCCATCGGCGCGTTGAGCATGAACCGGGTCGGATCGTCGCGATGCAGCTGAGTGACATGCTCGGCGATGGGGTTGAGGAACTCCGGGTCGTAGTTGCCGTAGCGGAGGAGTCCGCCGAGCACCTGGTAACCGTAGGGGGAGTTCATCGCCCCCGGTTCGAGCTCGATGGGCTGCGTGCCGAGTTTCCGGAACTCCGCGCCCCAGCTCGCCGGCAGGTGGGGTTTGTTGTCGGGGTCGGTGGCGGTGGCCAGTGCGGTGCCCATGGTGCGCTGAAGCTCCTGGGTGAGAGCCAGGCGCGCCTTGTCGTCCCCGCCGGTGCCGTCGATCGACATGCGGCCGTAGAACTCAAGGGTCTTTTCCGGACCACCCAGCCCCTGGTAGAACGCCGTGGTGAAATCGGGGTCCTTGGCGTTGTACTTCATGTGCGAGTTGAACTCGGCCAGCTGCGCGTCGGTCATCTTCGGCCCCAGCGCCGCGAGCTCCAACTGCCGCTCCACCTGGGCGTCGTCCAGGGACGTGTAGTTCGAGTGGCCGAAGTTGTAGGCGTCGCCGCCATGGGTCTTGCCGAGAGCCCGGGTCACCGAGCCGTCGATCTCCGTGGCGTGCGCGATCAGGCCGGCGATCCGGTCGGCCAGCGCCTGCGCCGCGTCGCGCTGTTCCTGCGTCCGCTCGTCGGTGTCACCACGGACATGTGGGAAGAACCACCGGACCGCCCCGCCGCCGATGTCCTCGATCCTGACCCCCATCGCGGGGGCGTCCACCTCGACGGCGGTCTTCATGCTCTTCTGGATCTTGAGGAGTTCCGAATGGGCGTCGTCGAGGAGCTTCCAGATGGTCTCGGCCTGCGCGTGGGCGTCGGTGAACTCCTTCACCGTCTTTCCGACGAAGTCCCGGGTCACGGTCGCGTTGACGCCGGCCCAGCGGGCGGAGTCCGACTTCGCGAGCAGACCGGACTTGGCGTTTCCCTCAAGCGTCTTGAGGTTGCCGACGGCTGTCTTCCAGTCCGAGACGGCTGATCCGAGCTTGCCGAGGTCGACCTCGGCGACATCCATGAAGGTGAGACTGGCCACCGCTGTCTTCCTTCTTCCCTACTTGAAGTACTCATCGAGCCGTGACACGGGCAGGGTGGAGCCGTCGCGGCTGCGGATCGATGCCTCGATGGCGATGTCGTCCTTGGCGTGCGACGCCTTGGTGTAGTCCAGGTGGTTGGAGATGTGGGCGCACGCCTGGAGCAGCGACTTCAGCTGGCTGGTCCAGGTCGACACCGTCGTCTCCAGGGCGGACCCGAGGGTGAAGTTGTGGGTCTTGAGGGAGGCTGCGGCCTGCATGCTGGACCCCGAGCCGCTCTTGTCCGCGCCCGCTCCGGCGATGTCCGCCTGCTTGCCCAGGTCGCGGTGGAGGACGAAGGCTTCATGGCCCACGGCGCCCAGATCGTCCTGCTGGACCACCAGATCGTCCCCGCCCCCGCTCCCGGGCCCTCCCGGTAGCTGATTGAGCCGCATCCCGGTGGCTTGCCTCCCGGCAGCGTCCGATTTCAGCTGCTCCCACTCGTCCCACGGCATCTGCGGGCTCCTTCCCCCGAATGTGCCCTCGGTCTGAGCATTCCGGATCAACTTAGCTATCGTAAAGGGCCAGTTGCAAGGGTTGTCGGCGTCTCCGCCGGCGTTCGCGCCGAGGGCGCATCTCGCGCAAAGATCGCGGTGGTACATGACCTGCACCATGGGGTCATGTCCCTGAAGCGCACCAATGTCTACGCCGACGACAGTGACCTCGCACTGATCAAGGAGGCCGCGGCCCGCTTGGGCGTGTCCGAGGCCGAGATAGTCCGTCGAGTACGACACGGACGCCATCCTGACCCGGGACCTCCGCGACTTCCGGACCGTCCGGCCGCTCGGTGGCCGGTATACCCACTTCCGGATCTGCCCGAGGACCTCAGACCATCAGTGACGGCCTCCGGCGGTCTTCGGGTGGTCGCCGGTCGCCGGCCGCTCGCCGCCCGCCAGACGCCGCGCGGACCGCGAGGATGGCGCGGTATACCCGCTTGGTCCGTACCTCATGCACGCCCGAACCCGGTTTCTTGGCCTGTGTGGCTGAAATTTTCTTGATCCAGGGCTGGTTGATCACTAAAGGGGCCTACTCTTCAACAGGTGAGCCAGTTGATGTCCTGCGAGTCCGAGCCAGACCTGCCCGCGCCGGCGGAAGCCGCACTCCCCGGCACGTTGCCCGAAACACTCCGTACCGAGCTGATCGCTTTCCGCCGGGACATGCATATGCATCCCGAGCTGGGCAACCAGGAGTTCCGTACCACCGCCGCGCTCAAGCACCGGCTGGAGCGGGCGGGGCTCGTGCCGCGGGTGCTCAAGACCGGCACCGGACTCATGTGCGACATCGGGACGCCGGACCCCGCCCGTCCCATGCTGGCCCTGCGCGCCGACATCGACGCACTGCCCATCCCTGACACCAAGACGGGGGTCCCGTACCGCTCCACCGTGCCCGACCGGGCGCACGCCTGCGGGCACGACGTCCACACCGCCGCCGTGCTCGGCGCCGGGCTGGTTCTCGCCGAGCTCGACCGGCGGGGACAGTTGCCCAACGCCGTACGGCTGATCTTCCAGCCCGCCGAGGAAGTGCTGCCCGGCGGCGCCGCCGACGCCATCGAGTCCGGGGTGCTCGACGGCGTCGGCGGCATCGTCGCCGTGCACTGCGACCCCAAGGTCGACGCCGGGCTGATCGGACTGCGGCCAGGCCCGATCACCTCCGCCTGCGACCGGCTGGAGATCAGCCTCGACGGTCCCGGCGGTCACACCGCGCGCCCCCACCTCACCACCGACATGGTCACCGCCGCCGCCAAGGTGGCCACCGAGGTTCCGGCGCTGCTCGCCCGCCGGGTCGACGCCCGCTCCGGGCTCTCCGTCACCTGGGGACGTATCGCGTCCGGCCACGCCTGCAATGTCATCCCGCAGCACGCCGAGCTCTCCGGCACCGTCCGCTGCCTGGACCTGCCCGCCTGGCGCGACGCCCCTGACCTGGTGCACGCCGCGATCGACGAGATCGCCGCGCTGCATCACGCCAAGTCGCAGATCGAGTACATCCGGGGCGTGCCGCCGGTCGTCAACGATCCGGTCGTCACGGAGCTGCTGCGCGCCGCGCAGACCGCCCGCCGCGGTTCGTATGCGATCGAGGACACCGAACAGAGCCTCGGCGGGGAGGACTTCTCCTGGTATCTGGAGCAGGTGCCCGGCGCGATGGCGCGGCTCGGCGTACGCACGCCGGGCAGCCAGGCGCGGTATGACCTGCACCGTGGCGATTTCGACGTCGACGAGCAGGCGATCCAGGTCGGCGTGGAGCTTTTCACGGCCGCCGCGTTGATCGACGGAAACCGTTTGTAGGCGGCCATGACACCTCCGGCTCGCACTCCGTTCGCGACGATCCGATAACAGCTTCCGTACAGGTCTTTATCTGACATCTACGCGCGTTACGATCGCCGCGAAACCAGCGCCAGCCGAGGCGCTTCGGTCAGGTTGAAGGAGCCTCCCTTGCGCCGGATCACCAGGATCGCCACCGTGGGTGTCGCGTCAGCGGCACTCGCGCTCACCGCCACCGCGTGTGGCAACAAGTCGTCGTCGGACGCCGGTTCCGACTCCAAGGAAGCCGGCGCCGCCATCGCGTACGACATCGGTGGCCGCGGTGACCAGTCGTTCAACGACGCCGCCTACGCCGGTCTGTCCAAGGCCGAGACCGACCTGAAGATAAAGGGCAGCGCCGCCGAGCCCTCCGAGGGTGAGTCGGACGCCGACAAGGTCCAGCGCCTGACCGAGCTGGCCCGCTCCGGCAACAACCCCGTGATCGGTGTCGGCTTCGCGTACGCGCCCGCCATCAAGAAGGTCGCGCCGAAGTTCCCGAAGACCACCTTCGGGATCATCGACGACTCCTCGGTGACCGGGAAGAACATCGCCAACATGGTCTTCAACGAGGAGCAGGGCTCGTACCTCGCCGGCGTCGCCGCCGCCAAGGTCACCAAGTCCAAGACGGTCGGCTTCATCGGCGGTGTCGAGACCCCGCTGATCAAGAAGTTCGAGGCCGGCTTCGCGCAGGGCGTCGCGGACACCGACCCGGCGGTCAAGGTCCTCTCGCAGTACCTGACCCAGCCCCCGAACTTCGACGGCTTCTCCAAGCCCGACCTGGGCAAGGCCGCCGCGCAGGGACAGCTCGACAAGAAGGCCGACGTGGTCTACGCCGCCGCCGGTCTCGCCGGCTCCGGCTCGATCGAGGCCACCGCTCAGGCCGGCAAGTGGGCCATCGGCGTCGACTCCGACCAGTACAGCCAGAAGGGCCTGGCCGCCTACAAGGACCAGATCCTGACCTCGGTCACCAAGGATGTCGCCGACTCGGTCTACAACCTGATCAAGTCCGTCCAGGACGGGACGCCGCAGACCGGTGAGATCCGCTACGGCCTGGACAAGGACGGCGTCGGCCTGGCCGACTCCAACCCGGCCTACACCAAGCTGACCGATGTGGTCGCCGCGGTGGAGAAGGCGAAGAAGGACATCGTGGACGGCAAGATCACCGTCAAGACCACGCCGTAACGGCTCTGTCCGGTCGCGCGGTGGTATCTCCCGCGGGCCCGGGGCGACGGTGTACGCCGTCGCCCCGGGCCCCGGGCGCACCCGCCAGGACCGGCCGGATCCCGCCAGGACCGGCCAGGTCCCCCGGCCAGGACCGGCAGGACCGGCCCGATATGGATGAACCGGCGTACGCCCCGGCGCACCGGCCGTCGTACGAACCCCCGGTCACCGCCCGGTCACCCCCCGACCGGCCCGGCACCCCCCGCCTTACGATTCGGCAGCGCTACGCGTGTAGACGACCCTCCGGCGCGATAACTTCACCCCCGCCTGCCACTCACCCCCGCCTTCACTCCTTTCCCGCCAAGGAGAGTGCGTCATCAACGCGTCCAGCAGCCCGCCCAGCGGTCCTTCCAGCAGTCCCCCCGCAGTCGAACTGCGCGGTATCACCAAGAGATTCCCCGGCGTTGTCGCCAACCACGACATCGACATCACCATCCGCAAGGGCACGGTCCACGCCCTGGTCGGTGAGAACGGCGCGGGCAAGTCGACCCTGATGAAGATCCTCTACGGCATGCAGAAGCCGGACGAGGGCACCATCACCGTCGACGGCGCGGACGCCGCGTTCAACAGCCCCGCCGACGCCATCGCGCGCGGCATCGGCATGGTGCACCAGCACTTCATGCTGGCCGACAACTTCACCGTCCTGGAGAACGTCGTCCTCGGCGGCGAGAGCCTGTACGGCATCGGCGCGAAGGCGCGCAAGAAGATCAAGGAGATCTCGGACGCGTACGGCCTCGGCGTACGTCCCGACGCGCTCGTCGAGGACCTCGGGGTCGCCGACCGCCAGCGCGTGGAGATCCTCAAGGTCCTCTACCGCGGTGCCCGCATCCTCATCCTGGACGAGCCCACCGCCGTGCTGGTGCCGCAGGAGGTCGAGGCGCTCTTCGACAATCTGCGCGAGCTCAAGGCCGAGGGCCTGACCGTCATCTTCATCTCGCACAAGCTGGGCGAGGTGCTGTCGGTCGCCGACGACATCACCGTCATACGCCGTGGTACGACCGTGGGCACCGCCGACCCCGCGCACACCACCACCAAGCAGCTCGCCGAGCTGATGGTCGGCAGCGAGCTGCCCTCGCCGGAGACCCGCGAGTCGACGGTGACGGACATACCGACGCTCACGGTGAACGGGCTGCGGCTGACCGCGACCGACCCCGACGGCGCGGTACGCGAGGTGCTCGACGGAATCACCTTCACCATCCACCAGGGCGAGGTCCTGGGCATCGCGGGCGTCGAGGGCAACGGCCAGACCGAGCTGATCGAGGCGCTGATGGGGCTGCGCGACCCCGACGGCGGGGTGATCACCCTCGACAACGCCGACATCTCGCACGCGCCCACCCGCAAGCGCCGCGAGGACGGCATCGGCTACATCCCCGAGGACCGGCACCGGCATGGCCTGCTGCTGGAGGCCCCGCTCTGGGAGAACCGCATCCTCGGCCATGTCACCGAGCGGCCCAACAGCCGCGGCGGACTGCTCGATCTGAAGGCCGCCCGCGCCGACACCACCCGGATCGTGCGCGAGTACGACGTCCGTACACCCGGTATCGAGGTCACCGCGGCCTCGCTCTCCGGCGGCAACCAGCAGAAGCTGATCGTCGGCCGCGAGATGAGCCACCAGCCGAAGCTGCTGATCGCCGCCCACCCGACCCGTGGTGTGGACGTCGGCGCGCAGGCGCAGATCTGGGACCAGATCCGGGAGGCCCGCCGTGAGGGGCTGGCCGTCCTGCTGGTCTCCGCGGACCTGGACGAGCTGATCGGGCTCTCCGACACCCTGCGGGTGATGTACCGCGGCCGGCTCGTCGCCGACGCGGACCCCGCCACCATCACTCCGGAGGAACTGGGCTCGGCCATGACCGGCGCCGCCACCGGTCATCTGGAGGCAGACCCCGAGCCGGCGGCGCGAGCCGAGCCCACGGCAGAGGCACCACAGCCACAGGCCGCAGCGGCACCCCCGGAGGACGAAGCGCGATGAAGAAGTTCGACAAGGACCGGCTGATCCTGGGCTTCGCGGGCCCGGTGCTCGCGCTGGTCGTCGCCATTGTCCTCACCACCGTGGTGCTGCTCGTCTCGGGCAGCGACCCCTTCGAGCCGTACCGCATCATGTTCGAGTCCGCCTCGTACGTCGATGTCCAGGTGCTGATCGTCAACCAGGCCGGCACGTACTATCTGGCCGCGCTCGCGGTCGCCGTCGGCTTCCGGATGAACCTCTTCAACATCGGTGTCGACGGGCAGTACCGGCTCGCCGCGATGATGGCGGCGCTCGTCGGCGCCAGCGTCGATCTGCCGGGCCCGTTCCAGATCGCGCTGATCGTGATCGTCGCGATGCTGGTCGGCGCCTTCTGGTCCGGCATCGCCGGCATCCTGAAGACCACCCGCGGGGTGAGCGAGGTCGTCTCCACGATCATGCTCAACTCGATCGCCACCAGCCTGGTCGCCTGGCTGATCCTGCCCAAGAACTTCGGCGTCCAGCCGGCCGGCTCCAACAACCTGACCACCGGTGACATCCCGGAGTCCGGCTGGTTCCCCGGCCTCTCCATGGGCGCCGAGGCCGGCGAGATCTACGGCTTCACCTTTGTCGCCGCCGCCTGCGGCCTCATCTACTGGTTCGTCCTCGGCCGTACCCGCTTCGGCTTCGACCTGCGCGCCACCGGCGCCAGCGAGACCGCCGCCCAGGCCTCCGGCGTCGACGCCAAGAAGATGATCCTCACCTCGATGCTGATCTCGGGCGCGGTCGCCGGCCTCGCCGGGATGCCGACGCTCCTCGGCGACACCCACACCTACAGCCTCGACTTCCCGACCGGCATCGGCTTCACCGGCATCACCATCGCCCTGCTCGGCCGGAACAACCCGCTCGGCATCGCCTTCAGCGCCCTGCTCATCGCCTTCCTGGACAAGGCGTCCGCCTCTCTCGACCAGTACGGGTACGAGAAGGAGATCGCCACGATCATGCAGGGCCTGATCGTGATCTCGGTCGTCGTCAGCTACGAGCTGGTCCGCCGCTACGGAATCCGCCGCCAGCAGCAGAAGGTCGGCGCGGAACTCGCCGCCGGAGGAGCCCTCACGACCGAGGCCCACCCCAAGAACGAGAAGACCGAGTCCGAGAAGGAGGGGGCCGCGCTGTGAGTACGAGCACGAGCACCGTCTCAGCCACCAGCGCCGCCCCCAAGAAGGGCGGTGGCCGCCGCACACTCTCCCTGCCCGTCATCCTGCTGATCGTCGCGGGGGCGCTGGCCCTCGTCTCGCTCGTACGGCTGATCAGCGGCGCCGATGACATCACCTCCGTCGGTCAGGTCGCCGGCGCCCTCGAACTCGCCATCCCTATCGGGCTGGCCGGACTCGGCGGACTGTGGGCCGAGCGCGCGGGCGTCGTCAACATCGGCCTCGAAGGCATGATGATCCTCGGCACCTGGTTCGGCGCCTGGGCCGGCTTCCAGTGGGGCCCGTGGGCCGGCGTCCTGTTCGGCATACTCGGCGGCTGCCTCGGCGGTCTGCTGCACGCCGTCGTCACCGTCACCTTCGGTGTGAACCACATCGTCTCCGGTGTGGCCATCAACATCCTCGCCGTCGGCGCCACCCGCTATCTCTCCAACTTCGCCTTCGACGGGGTCGACGGCGGCTCCTCCAAGCAGTCCCCGCGCATCGACTCCATCACCGAGATCACCGTCCCGGGGCTCGCCGACTGGATGCAGGACCTCCAGGCCAGACACTGGTTCCTGGTCTCGGACATCGCGGGCGTCGTCGGCGGTCTGGTGACCAATCTGTCGCTGCTCACCGTCGTCGCGCTGCTGCTGATCCCCGGCACCTGGTGGGTGCTGTGGCGTACGGCGTTCGGCCTGCGGCTGCGCTCCTGCGGTGAGAACCCGGTCGCCGCGGAGTCGCTGGGCGTCAACGTCTACAAGTACAAGTACATCGCCGTCACCGTCTCCGGCGGGCTCGCCGGGCTCGCCGGCGCCTTCCTCGCGATCGTCGCCACCGGCATCTACCAGGAGGGCCAGACCGGTGGCCGCGGCTATATCGGTCTCGCCGCGATGATCTTCGGCAACTGGATGCCGGGCGGTATGGCCCTGGGCGCCGGGCTCTTCGGCTTCACCGACAGCCTCAAGCTGCGCGGCGGCGCCGAGAACGTCCACGCCATGCTGCTGCTTCTCGCGATCCTGCTCGTCCTGGTCGTAGCGTGGCAGCTGTACAAGAAGAAGTACGTCTCCGCGGTGATCTCGGCGGCCGTCTCGGCGCTGCTCTTCGCCTGGTACGGGCTGACCGACCAGGTGCCGAGCCAGTTCGTGGACGCCGCCCCGTACGTCACGACGCTGCTGGTCCTCGCGCTCTCCGCGCAACGGCTCAGGATGCCCAAGGCGGACGGGATGCCGTACCGGAAGGGGCAAGGAAAATGACCGCACCGGCCGGACCGGCGGTGGACTGGGAGGCGCTGCGGGCCTCCGCGCGTGCCGCCATGACGCACGCGTACGCCCCGTACTCGAAGTATCCCGTCGGGGTCGCGGCCCTGGTGGACGACGGCCGTACGATCACCGGCTGCAATGTCGAGAACGCCTCGTACGGCATCGGGCTGTGCGCCGAATGCGGTCTGGTCTCGGCGCTCCAGCTGAGCGGCGGCGGCCGGCTCACCCACTTCACCTGCGTCGACGGCTCGGGCGAGGTGCTGGTGCCGTGCGGGCGCTGCCGCCAGCTGCTGTACGAGTTCGGTGGCCCGGAGCTGGTGCTGGAGACCCCGGACGGCTTCCGCACGATGGCCGAGATGCTGCCGCAGGCGTTCGGCCCGGGGCATCTGAACTGACCACGGCCCCTGGGGCGTACGTCCGGCCCTTGGGGCGTACGCCCCTCCTGAACCCGGCCCCTCCGCCGCCGCGACCGACCCGGCGGCGGAGGGGCCGTACAACCCCTCGGCCTCCCTCGCCCCCCTCGGATCTATGCGCGTAGAGGTCTCCGGGATACTCTCGCCCACGTACGGCAGTCATCGAAAGGATCACCATGGACGTCATCTCCGTCATCCGCACCAAGCGGGACCGGGGCGAGCTGAGCCCGGAGCAGATCGACTGGGTGATCGACGCCTATACCCGGGGCGAGGTCGCCGACGAGCAGATGTCGGCGCTGGCGATGGCGATCCTGCTCAACGGCATGAACCGTACGGAGATCGCGCGCTGGACCGCGGCCATGATCGCCTCCGGTGAGCGCATGGACTTCTCCGCGCTGTCGCGCCCCACGGCCGACAAGCACTCCACGGGCGGTGTGGGCGACAAGATCACGCTGCCGCTGGCTCCGCTGGTCGCCGCGTGCGGCGCCGCCGTACCGCAGCTCAGCGGCCGGGGCCTCGGCCACACCGGCGGCACGCTCGACAAGTTGGAGTCCATCCCCGGCTGGCGGGCGCTGCTCTCCAACGCCGAGATGCTGAACGTCCTGGACACCACCGGCGCCGTCATCTGCGCGGCGGGCGACGGACTGGCCCCCGCCGACAAGAAGCTGTACGCGCTGCGCGATGTGACCGGCACCGTCGAGGCCATCCCGCTGATCGCCTCCTCGATCATGTCCAAGAAGATCGCCGAGGGCACCGGCTCGCTGGTCCTGGACGTCAAGGTCGGCTCAGGCGCCTTCATGAAGACGATCGAGGACGCCCGTGAACTCGCCTCCACCATGGTGGGCCTGGGCACGGACCACGGCGTACGGACCGTCGCGCTGCTCACCGACATGGACACCCCGCTCGGCCTCACCGCGGGCAACGCCCTGGAAGTACGCGAGTCCGTCGAGGTCCTGGCGGGCGGCGGCCCGGCCGATGTCGTCGAACTGACCCTCGCCCTCGCGCGCGAGATGCTCGACGCGGCGGGCCTGAAGGACGCGGACCCGGCGAAGGCACTGGCCGACGGCTCGGCGATGGACGTCTGGCGCCGCATGATCGCCGCGCAGGGCGGCGACCCGGACGCGGCGCTCCCGGTGGCCCGCGAGACCCATGTCGTGGTGGCCCCCACCACCGGCGTCCTGACCCGCCTGGACGCGTACGGAGTGGGCGTCGCGGCCTGGCGCCTGGGCGCGGGCCGCGCCCGCAAGGAGGACCCGGTCCAGGCGGGCGCGGGCATCGAACTCCACGCCAAGCCGGGCACCCCGGTCACGGCGGGCCAGCCGCTGCTGACGCTGCACACGGACACCCCGGAGAAGTTCGACTACGCGCTGGACGCGCTGGCGGGCGCGTACGACATCGAGGCGCCGGACACGGAGTTCAAGGCGACGCCGGTGGTGCGGGAACGTATCGCCTGACCTGTAGCTTCCCCGGAGGGGTGAACGGGATCGGTGGACGGCCACCGGTCCCGTTCGGCATGCTGGGATTGCTGGTGAAACGGATGGAGACCGCCATGACCGCACTCACTGTCGACCATGAGCCCCACCAGGGCTGGGACGACCTCGTCCGTGCCTGGGAGCAGACGGACGCGCCCGAGGGCTACAAGGTGGAGATCATTGAGGGGCTCATCACCTTGTCACCAGCGCCCGCCAATTACCACAACAGCATCGCGGGCAAGGTCCAGCGGCGTCTGTACAACGTGATTCCCGAGGAATGGAACATCTACCAGACCCAGGCCATCGCCATCCCCTCGCGTCTGGGGCTGTACATTCCGGACCTGCTTGTGGCGCCCGAGGATGTTCTGAGTGAATCCGGCAACTACATCCCCGCAGCCGGAGCCGAGTTGGTCGTAGAGGTCACCTCGAAGTCAAACGCGAGTCACGACCGCATCACCAAGGTCGCGAACTACGCCCAAGCAGGCATCCCGCTCTATCTGCTGATCGACAGGTGGGCCCCAGGCGGCCCCACAGTCACCCTCTACGGCGAACCCAAAGGGGATGTGTACCGAGTCCTTCATGCCGTGAAGTTCGGCGAAGAGATCACTCTGCCCGACCCCTTCGACCTGACCATCGACACGAGCACGTTTTCCGTCGGCTGACGGAATCAGTTCACCGACCGCCCCGCCAGCAGTCCCGGCAGATCCCGCATGTCGTCGAAGACGACCGTGCCGGGGCCGGTCAGTGCGCGGGCCGTGCCCGGAGCGCTGCGATGAGTTCCGGCCGCCGGACCGGTCTCCCCAGTGTGGATGCCACGAAACCGATCGTTCTCGTTGTCGCCGGCCACCTCACGCCGGCCGATGTGCCCCGGTTCTACGAGGAGTTGTACGAGCGGCTGGACGGGGAGCTGGCCGCGCGGCCGGACGGCTTCGTCGCGACGGAGGTGATCTGCGAGGTCGGCGGTCTCGACCGGCCGAATCTGGCGGTGGTCGAGGTGCTCGCCAGGCTCCAGCTCGACGCCCGCAGACGGGGCTGCCGGGTCCGGTTGCGGGACGCCGGGCGGGAGTTGCGGCTGCTGCTGGATCTCGTGGGTCTGGGCGGCATGGTGGTTTAGGAGGGCAAAGGCCCCAGGGCCCGTCCGGCCCTAGATACGCGGCGCACCGGTCGATCAGGTGGTTCGCGCTGCGGTCCGTGGGGAGGGGCCCGGTGGCGGGAAGGGCATCATCCCGGGGCGCGGGCCACGTGCCCCATGAAGGAAAGGTGCTCGACATGCGAGTGTTCACGCGTGCCGTGGCGGTCGTCGTCTGCACGGCCGGTGCCGCCCTCGCCGTCGTTCCCACGGCCCAGGCCGCGCCCAACTCCGCTGCGCAGAAATGCCGTTACTACTACCACGCCGGGGGCCAGGGCCCGAACGGTGAGATCGACGGCTTCGGGGACTACGCCGAGGGAGCCACCGACCCCCAGGGCCGGGTCTGCCAGAACGGCTGGTGGGCGGACGCGCGCGAGGACGGCGTCCGGGGCCGATAGCCGGGGGCCGATAGCCCGGCGCCGACAGCCCGAGGCGGCGGGCCCGCCGACGCGGTCCCCTCCCGCGTCGGCGCGCCACTCGTACGCCGTCTCCTACGCCTTCCCCAGCCCCGCCGGCAGACCGAACATCGGGAACCACCGCTCCGTGTCCAGGAAGCAGTGCATCGTGGCGATCTTGCCGTCCTCGATCTCGATCACCTGGAGCGCCCACGGGGTGAAGCCGTCCCCCGACTCCGCCGGCTTGTAGTGCGCGAAGGCAGGGGTGCCGTTGGCCAGCGTCGGCAGGAGCCGCGAGCCCCGGCAGCCCGCGCCGATCGTGAGCATGAAGCCGGTGATGTCGTCGTGGCCCTGGAGCCACAGGTCGTACGGCGGCATGGTGAACTTCGCGTCGTCATGGAGCAGCGCGGTCAGCGCCTTCATGTCGTAGCCCTCGAAGGCCGCCACATACCGCTCAAGCAGCGCCTTCTGCTCCTCGTCGAGCGGATCCGCCGTATCCGTCGCGGCCGGCTCCGACTCGGCGATCGTCGCGCGCGCCCGCTGGAGCGCGCTGTTGACGGAGGCGACCGTCGTCTCCAGCAGCTCGGCGACCTCGCTCGCCTTCCACGCCAGCACCTCGCGCAGGATCAGCACGGCCCGCTGCTTCGGCGGCAGATGCTGGAGCGCGGCGACGAACGCCAGCCGGATCGTCTCCCGCGACACCGCCGTCTCGGCCGGGTCGGCCACCGAGGGCAGCACCCGGCCGTCCGGCACCGGCTCCAGCCAGACGTTCTCGGGAAGCGAGGTGAGCCGCGCCTGGGCCACCGGCGTCGGGCCCGACAGATCCATCGGCCGGGCCCGGCGGTTGCCCGCGTTGAGCATGTCCAGGCATACGTTCGTCGCGATGCGGTAGAGCCATGACCGCAGCGAGGAGCGGCCCTCGAACTTCTCGAAGCTCTTCCACGCGCGCACCATCGTGTCCTGTACGGCGTCCTCGGCCTCGAAGGCCGATCCCAGCATCCGGTAGCAGTAGCCGGTCAGCTCCGTACGGTGCTTCTCCAGCCGGGAATCCAGGTCCTGTGCAGTTGCAAGATCACTCATCGTGTCACCCCAGTCGCCCCCTTGAGACCAGTCTGTGAGACCGGTCTCACGGAAGCTACCGCAGGGCACTGACAATCCGCTCAGGTTCCGGGCTTACGGCCGTAAACGTAGACATCGTCGCCGTTCTTCAGCAGCGACCAGTACTTCGCGGCGTCCGTCTTGGTCATGTTCACGCAGCCGTGCGAGCCGGGCGGGTTCCACATGCTCAGGTTCGCCTGGTGGAAGGCCTGCCCGCCGTCGAAGAACTGGCTGTAGGGCATGGGCACGTCGTAGATGGTGGAGACGTGGTTCTTGTTCCGCCAGTAGATCTTCTTGAGCCCGGTCCTGGTCTCGTAGCGGTCACGCCCGGTACGCACCGGCACCGGTCCGTACACCAGTTTCTTGCCGTCCTGGATCCAGCTCAGCTGGCGTGAGAGGTCGACGCAGGCGATACGGCCCTTGTTGGTCGGGCACTTGCCCGCCTTGTTGGGTGTCTTGCCCGCGGCCTTCTGCTTGTTCATCACATCCATCACGCCCCAGGTGATGGGCCCGGCGTAGCCGATGGTCGGCGTGATGCCGTGCTTCGACTGGAAGGCGCGGGTGGCCTTGCAGTCCGTGGCCGACTGCTTTCCGTCCACCGGCCGTCCCAGGAACTTCTCGACCTGCTTCTGGTACGGGCCCGTGCTGGTGGTGCACGACGCCGCCTGCGCGGGTGTGGCGCCGCCCAGCACCACGGTCAGTGGGACCACCAGCGCGGCAACCCCCGCCGCCACGGCCCCGTTACGGGTTATCTCCGCATGTCTCATCCCGTTCCGTCCCCCTCTGTCCCTCGGCCGCGCCACTCGGAAGGCGCGTTCTGTGGGCTAGACGGGTGAAACGAGGGCTTAGTTGCGCGGAGGGGACGGAATGGCGCGACTCAGTCGGTGGCGAGTGCCCGGGCCCGCGTCCCGGCGAGCGACCGCCGCCGCTCCACGCGCGCCGCGTGCGATCCGTACAGCGTGATCGAGACGACACCGAGCACCGCCAGCAGACCCAGCGCCACCGCCGCCGCCCAGCCGCCCGCGTGGAACGCGATCGCGCCCAGCGTGCCGCCCGCGCTGCTGCCCAGGTAGTACGCGGACTGATAGAGCGCCGACGCCTGCGCGCGGCCCGTCTTCGCCGTACGGCTCACCGACGACGAGGCGACCGCGTGGCCCGCGAAGAAGCCCGCCGTGATCAGGACCAGTCCGAGCAGTACGGCGGTCAGCGAGTCCGCCAGCGACAGCAGCAGACCCGCCGCCGTCGTGCCCACCGCCAGATAGAGCGCGCCGCGCCGGCCCAGCCGCTCGACCAGCCGGCCGGCCGCCGCCGAGGAGGCCGTACCGACCAGATAGACCAGGAAGATCGAGCCGATGACGCCCTGCGGGAGATGGAACGGCGCCTCCACCAGCCGGTAGCCGATCACGGTGTAGACCGCGCCGAACACCGTCATGAAGAGCGCGCCTATCGCGTACAGCCGGCGCAGCAGCGGATCGGCCAGATGCCCGCCCACGGTCTTCGCCAGCGCGCGCGGACTCAGCGACCGCGAGGTGAAGTTCCGCGCCTTCGGGAGCAGGGCGCGGAACACCACCGCGCACACCACCGCGAGCAGCCCGACCGCGCCGAGCGCCGCCCGCCAGCCCCACAGCTGGGCGACCCAGCCGGTGAGGATCCGGCCGCTCATCCCGCCGACGCTGTTGCCCGCGACGAACAGCCCGATCGCGGCGACCAGCGCCTTCGGCCGTACCTCCTCCGCCAGGAACGCCATCGCCGAGGCGGGCAGACCGGCCAGCGCCGCGCCCTGGACGGCGCGCAGCGCCACCAGCCACTCCACGTTCGGTGCGAACGGCACCAGCAGCCCCACGATCACCGCGACCGCCAGCGAGACCGTCATCACTGCCCGCCGGCCGAACCGCTCGGACAGGGCGCTCAGCGGCAGTACGAACAGCGCGAGCGCGCCCGTCGCGGCGGAGACCGTCCAACTGGCCTGGCTCGCCGTCACACCGAGACCGGCGGAGATGGCGGGCAGCAGGGCCTGGGTGGAGTAGAGGAGTGCGAAGGTCGCGACTCCGGCGGCGAAGAGCGCGAAGCTCATCCGGCGGTAGCCGGGGCGGCCGGGGGAGAGCAGCGAATCGGTGGCGGCGGGGGACGGCGCGGCGGAGGCACCCGCGGTGGCGGGTGCCTCGGTACTGACAGAAGGCATGCTTCGAAAGTAGGCACCGCAGCTTCATGCGTCCAATGCATGGAAAGGCGATAATCGTTCCCATGGTGCATGAACCCAGCTCACGGCCGCGGCTGTCACGGAACAGTTACGAACACGACATGGATCACACCGGTCCCGTGGATCGCACGGCGCCCGTGGCCGGCCTGGACCCCGACTCCTGGTCCGCGGTCCTCGCGCCCCGGCTCGCCCACTTCGCGGGGGTGGCCCGCCATGAGCATGTGACCCGCGCCGCCCAGGACATGGCCGTCCCGCAGTCCACGCTCTCCCGGGCGATGGTCAGGCTCGAACGGGACCTGGGCGTCGCCCTGTTCGCCCGCAAGGGCCGTACGGTCTCCCTCACGCCCGCCGGCCGTACGTTCCTCACCTCGGTCGAACGGGCCCTCGCGGAGGTCGAGCGGGCCGCCGAGTCCGTACGCGCCGACGCCGACCCGGCGTCCGGCAAGGTCGCCTTCGGCTTTCTGCACACCATGGGCTCGGAGACCGTACCCGCACTGATCAGGGCCTTCCGCGCCGACCACCCGCGGGTACGGTTCCAACTCGTCCAGAACTACGGCGAGGCGATGCTGGAGCGGCTGCGCGCGGGCGAGCTGGACCTCTGTCTCACCTCACCCGTGCCGGACGCCCCCGATCTGGTCGCCCGCAGACTGGACGAACAGCGGCTGCGGCTGGTCGTGCCCGATGACCACCGGCTGGCCGGACGCCGGCGCGTACGTCTCGCCGAGGCCGCCGACGAAACGTTCGTCACTCTCGAACCGGGGTACGGGCTGCGCCGGATCACCGACGATCTGTGCGCCGAGGCGGGTTTCAGGCCGCGCGTCGCGTTCGAGGGCGAGGAGGCGGAGACGCTGCGCGGCCTGGTGGCCGCGGGCCTGGGCGTCGCCCTGCTGCCGCCGCCCGCCGTGGCCCGACCCGGGGTGGTCGAGCTGACCGTCACGGCGCCCCGCGCGGCCCGCGAGATCGGCGTCGCCTGGCTGGACGGACACCCCGACACCCCGCCCGTGGCGGCCTTCAAGCGCTTCCTGCTCTCCCGTCGCGGCCAACTGCTCCCGGACTGAGGGGAAGCGGGGGCCGGACGGAAAGGGCTCACCGCCGCAGCGACCGTCCGAACCCCGCCGCCAGTGGCATCCGCAGCCCCAGCGGCGGCGGCGCGGCCAGCGCGTCCGCGACCGGCCGGGAGTACGCACGCGGCAGCAGCGCGCCCAGGACGAAGTCCGCGGCCAGCGCGAGGACTTCGCCGTGGTGCTGGCGCAGCGCGTGGCCGTCGGAGTGGATCTCGAAGCGGCAGGTGTCGCGGTTGACCTTCTTGGCGCGCTCGGCCAGCCGGTAGGAGAGTTCGGGGTCGGTGCGCGCGTCGGTGGTGCCATGCATGATCAGGACCTGACGCCCCGTCAGTTGCCGTACCGGCTCAGGTTCGGCGGCCCGGTCGTCCTCCGGCAGCCAAGGGGCCATCGCCAGTACGGAGTTGACGGCGCGGTGGCCCGCCGCGTGCAGCGCGGCCCGGCCGCCCATCCCGTGTCCCGCCAGACACACCGGCACATCGCCGTAGCGCCGTACGACCTCGTCCGCCGCCCACTCGGCGTCCGCCGCCAGCCCGGCCCGCGCGCCGTTCCAGCCGCGCTCGCCGTAGTGCACCACATGCGCGACCAGCCCCTCGGCGGCCCCCGCCCTGGCGAGATGGCGCAGCAGAGGCACCATGCGCGCGTACGCGACGGGGGAGGGGCGGCGCGCGGAGACGGGCTCGCCCTCGGGAAGCACCAGGATCACGCCCCCCACCGCGGTCCCCGCGGCAGATGCGCCGAACGCCCGCCCCAACCGTGCCCGCGGTTCCGCGCGACCGCGTGCCGAACCGTCCCGGCCTGCCGTACGTCCCCCCGGCCCGGGAACCGCTTGCTGTCCCATAGCAGAACAGTCTCAGAAGGAGAGGTGTACTCCACCCGTCCGCCCGGTCACTGTTACATATCGACCCCCCGTGCTCTACGCGCGTAGGCGTTAGAGTGCGGAGATGACGAGCCAGACCTACCGTCCGCCCAGTGCCGACCAGATCCGCCGCGCCCCCAAGGCCCTTCTCCATGACCACCTGGACGGCGGACTCCGTCCCGGCACGATCATCGATCTCGCCCGTGAGGTCGGCTACGAGAGCCTGCCCGAGCAGGAGTCCGACAAACTCGGCCTCTGGTTCCGCGAGGCCGCCGACTCCGGTTCGCTGGAACGCTACCTGGAGACCTTCGCCCACACCTGCGCCGTCATGCAGACCCGTGACGCGCTCTTCCGGGTCGCCGCGGAGTGCGCCGAGGACCTGGCGCGGGACGGTGTCGTCTACGCCGAGGTGCGGTACGCGCCCGAGCAGCACCTGGAGCGCGGACTCACCCTCGAAGAGGTCGTGGAGGCCGTCAACGACGGCTTCCGCGAAGGTGAGCGGCGTGCCCAGGCCGACGGCCACCGCATCCGCGTCGGCGCCCTGCTCACCGCCATGCGGCACGCGGCCCGCGCCCTGGAGATCGCCGAACTCGCCAACCGCTACCGCGACTCGGGTGTTGTCGGCTTCGACATCGCGGGCGCCGAGGCGGGCTTCCCGCCCACCCGCCACCTCGACGCCTTCGAGTATCTGAAGCGCGAGAACAACCACTTCACCATCCACGCGGGCGAGGCCTTCGGGCTGCCCTCGATCTGGCAGGCGCTCCAGTGGTGCGGCGCCGACCGGCTCGGCCACGGCGTGCGCATCATCGACGACATCGAGGTCGCCGAGGACGGCTCGGTGGCGCTGGGCCGGCTCGCGGCGTACGTACGCGACAAGCGCGTTCCGCTGGAGCTGTGCCCCAGCTCCAACCTCCAGACGGGCGCCGCCGCCTCGATCGCCGAACACCCCATCGGGCTGCTCCGCAAGCTGCACTTCAGGGCCACGGTCAACACCGACAACCGGCTGATGAGCGGCACGAGCATGAGCCGGGAATTCGAGCTGCTGGTCGACGCCTTCGACTACACACTCGACGACATGCAGTGGTTCACGGTCAATGCGATGAAATCAGCATTCATTCCTTTCGATGAACGACTGGCCATGATCAATGAAGTGATCAAGCCCGGATACGCCGAGCTCAAATCCGAATGGCTGTTCAAGCAGACCGCTGTGACCAGCTAGTTCTTACGGACGGCGGGGTGATCGCCGGAATGGGGAAGCGGCCGGGAACACGGAATCCCGGCCGCTCTCGGGTATTTGCGGGCCATGCGCGCGGCTGGCTAGGTTGGAAAACCGCTCGCATTCCCCCGTTTTCTGGTTTCCCGATTCCCTTCCCCATCTCTTCCCCCTCCCCTCCCGCAAGGACGAAATCCCAGATGAAGCAGTCCGCCATCAAGACGCTCGGCACCGTCGCCCTCGGAGCCGCCTTCGCCGCCACCGCCGCGGGCAGCGCCACCGCCGCGCCCGCGCCCGCCGCACCGGGGGACCTCGTCACCAAGACGCTGCCGGTGGGCGACCTTGTCGGCCAGCTCCCCCAGCCCCTCCCCAGCGCGCTGGCGGCGACCGGGCTGGCGCTCGGCACCATCCAGCAGACCATGCCGTACGCCACCGACGCGGTGAAGGAGGCCGGCCCCGTCCAGCAGCTGGTCGGCGGGCTGCCGGTGAACGGCCTGGGCAAGGGGCTCCCCGTCAACGGGCTCCCGCTCGGCGGCTGAGCACGAGCGCACACAGCGGTGGGGCGTACACCCGGACCCCGGGTGTACGCCCCACCGTTACGCGTACGGGTACCTGTCGGCCCGGCGGCTACCAGGCGGCCGTGGCGGTCTTCTCGGCCGGCAGCAGCAGCCACAGCGCCACGTAGAGCAGGAACTGCGGGCCCGGCAGCAGACACGAGGCGACGAAGATCACCCGCATCGTGTTCGTGGAGGTACCGAAGCGCCGGGCCAGCGCCGCGCACACTCCACCGAGCATCCGTCCGTGTCGAGGGCGGACCAAACCGGCCATGATGGGCTCCTTCGTGAGACTGTCCGGGAGCCTCTCTCGTCGTGCTCCCCGATGTCTCCATGGTGCGCCGGGAGCGTGGGGCAGAGCGTCGCTCTACGGAGCGATGCCGACCCTGGGAATCGTCGGGGTCGTGCCCTGAAGCGCCTCATCCCGTGTGAGGGTGTCGGACTCATTCTCACGGCTGCCCGGGTACGACCCGCGGGGGACCCGGTGGGGGACCGTACGGGTACGGCGCGCGCGGCGCAGCCTGGCCCGGCCCGCCGGAACCACCGCGAGATGGGCCAGGGCCACCCCGGCCGTATTGAGCAGCAGCGAGTCCACATCGACCACCCGGCCGGGCACCCCGGTCTGGAGCAGTTCGATGCCGAGCGAGATCATCGCGCCGGCCGTGACCGTACGGGCCATGGAGGCCCACCCGGCGACGAAGAGCCGGCCGTCGACCATCGGGAGCAGCACACCGAGCGGGGCCAGCAGCAGAAGCCCCTCGCCGATGCGCCGGGCGGCCTGGACGGGCCCCAGCGCCAGATCGGCCTTGATACCCGCGAAGGGCGTCAGATTGGCGGCGTTCACCCACATGACGTCCAACGGGCGGAGCGTCACCCATCCCACCAGCAGCAGATGCAGCAGGAGAAGAACGAACCCCGCCATACGGAAGCGGATGACGGCACTGCCGCCAGGACCTTGACGCACGTTCCCCAAGACGCGGCGGCCGGCGGGATCGGTTCCGCCGGCCGTGGAAGAAGGGGTTCATGAGACGGGTATCACCCGGCCGGCCCGCCCGGGGCCGCGTCCGGGCCCCGGGGCTTACCGGCCGGAGGCGGCGGCGGACGACGCCGAGACCGGGCCGAGCGTCGGCACCGGCCCGTCCGGCTGGGCCTTCGTCGCGGGTGTGCAGCCGTAGACGCGCGGCGGATAGTCACCGGGCCCGCCGAGGACGACCTGTCCGTCCGTCGCCTCGCTCTCCGCGAACGTACAGACGATCTGGGCCAGCGCCGTCGCGGGCAGATCCTCCGGCTGGCGGCTGAGCCGCAGTGTGCCGACGGGGTCGCCGCCCCGCGAGGCCGAGATCACCAGCGGTCCCCGTACGGCCGTGCTGAACCCCGCCTCCCGCTCATCGGCGGACGGCTGGGCCTGCAACTCGTCGAGCAGCCCCTGCGCGATCCGGACCCGGTCGTCGGGACCCTTGCCCTGCTGGATCTGTGCCGTGCGCTCCACCGACGCGAGCCCGGAGGAGCAGGCCAGATAGATCCGCACGGGAACGCCGGGCCGCGCCTGGGTGATGACGTCCTTCCCGGAGACCTCGCACGGCTTCCGGGAGGGCGCGGGTCCGGCGTCCACCGGTACCGACGTGGTCCTGATGCCGCATCCCGCGGCGAGCGCGGTGAGTACGAGCACGCCCGCGAGCCGCCCCCACGCCGCCGCACCTGGCCGCCGCGGGCGCCTCGTGCCGCTCCCCGTCGTCCCCCTCCAGCGCGTCACGGGGTGTCGCCTTCCTCTTCCGGATCCTGATCGGTGTCACGCCCCGCGGCCTCCGCGCCGTCCCGGGGCAGCCGCAGTACGAACATCGCGCCGCCGTCCGGCACATTGGCCGCGGTGATGTCACCGCCGTGGATATGCGCGTTCTCCATCGCGATCGACAGCCCGAGCCCGCTGCCCTCGGAGCGCGGCCGGGACGCGCTCGCCTTGTAGAAGCGGTCGAAGACATGCGGCAGGACGTCCTCGGGGATACCGGGGCCGTGGTCCCGTACCTCGATGACCAGCCAGTCGTCCTCCGTACGCACCGCCACCCGCACCGGCGAGCCACCGTGCTTGAGCGCGTTGCCGATCAGATTCGCCAGGATCACATCGAGTCGGCGCGGATCGAGCCGTGCCATGATGCCGCGCTCGGCGTCCAGATCGACCGCGTCCAGCCAGGCCCGAGCGTCGATACAGGCCGTGACCTGGTCGGCGACATCGACATCGTCCAGGACGAGCCGGGCCGTACCCGCGTCGAAGCGGGTGACCTCCATCAGATTCTCGACCAGCACATTGAGCCGGCGGGTCTCGCTCACCACGAGCGTCACGGCGGGCGCGATCATCGGGTCGAGGCTGTCGGCCTCTTCCTCCAGCACCTCCGTCACCGCGGTCAGGGCGGTCAGCGGGGTGCGCAGCTCATGGGACATATCGGCGACGAAGCGGCGGCTGGACTCCTCCCGCGCGCTCATGTCCGCGACCTTCTTCTGGAGCGACTCCGCCGCCTTGTTGAACGTACGGGAGAGATCGGCCAGTTCATCCCCGCCCGACACCCGCAGCCGGGTGCCGAACCTGCCCTCGCCGAGCTGCCGCGCCGCCTCGCCCAGCCGCTGCACGGGCTTGAGCACGGTCGTCGCCGCGGCGTGCGCCAGCAGGGCGGAGCCGACGAGCGCGAGCGCCGTGGCGATCCCCAGGGACCAGGCGAGCGAGTTGAGATCGGTACGTTCCTGCTGGAGCGACTTGAACAGGTACCCGGTCGGCCCGCCGCCGATGATCCGCGTACCGGCGACCAGATAGGGCGTGCCGCCGCGCTCCACGCGCTGCCAGAAGACGTGGTACGGGTACTTGTTCCCGGACGTGACCTTCTGTTTGTCGTTCACCGCGTCCTGAAGGGACTTCGGTACGTCGTCCATGGTGAAGGCGTCCGGATCGGAGACGCCCACGATCGGCTTTCCGCCGTCGCGCGTGCCTATGAGCAGCACGCTGTAACCGGGACTCTCGCCCGCCATCAGCTCGGCCGCGCTCTTCAACTCGAACTGGCTCGGCCGCAGGGGCAGTTCCGCGGCGCGGTTCTGCATCTCCTGCCGGAAGTCCTCCAGGGCCGAGTCCTGGGTCCGGGTCAGCACGGCCTCGCGGTTGAGCCAGTACGCGATGCCCGAGGCGGAGACGGCGGCGGTCAGCGCGACGGCCGCGAAGACGACCACGAGCCGCAACCGCAGACTGGTCCAGCGCAGCCCCGCGAGCACCGCCCTCTTCGCCGCGCCCGCGCCCGCCTCACCGGCAGCGCCGGCCAGGTCGCGGCGCGGACGCCGGCGCGGGTTCCGGTACGGGTCGATGCCATCGGCGAGGTGCGCGCCGTGCGCGTCGTTCCGCGGCGGGCCGGCGTCCGGTCCGTTCTCCCTGGGCACGGCACTCACGAAGGCGCGTCCAGCCGGTAGCCCACACCGCGCACCGTACGGATCAGGGTCGGCGAGGACGGCACGTCCTCCACCTTCGCGCGCAGCCGCTGCACACACGCGTCCACCAGCCGTGAGTCACCGAGGTAGTCGTGCTCCCAGACCAGCCGCAGCAACTGCTGCCGGGACAGCGCCTGACCGGGCCTGCGGCTCAGTTCGAGCAGCAGTCGCAGCTCGGTCGGCGTGAGCTGGAGGTCCTCCCCGTTCTTGGTGACCGTCATCGCGGAACGGTCGATCACCAGACTGCCGAACGTCGCGGAGTCCGTGGACTCACGCTCGCCACGGCGCAGCACCGCGCGGATCCTCGCGTCGAGCACCCGCCCCTGGACAGGCTTGACCACATAGTCGTCGGCCCCGGACTCCAGCCCGACCACGACATCGATGTCGTCGTTGCGCGCCGTGAGCAGGATGATCGGCAGCTGGTCGGTGCGTCTGATGCGGCGGCACACCTCGAAGCCGTCGATCCCGGGCAGCATCACATCCAGCACGATCAGATCCGGCCGCTGCTCCCGCAGCAGTTTCAGGCCGTCCTCTCCCGTCGCCGCGGTGGCCACTCGGTGGCCCTGGCGTGACAGCGAGAGTTCGAGGGCCGTGCGGATGGCGTCGTCGTCCTCGATCAGCAACAGGAAAGGCACGGAGGTCATTGTGTCCCATGGGGGGACCGGAGTTCGACCGTTGGAGCGCTCCCACCTTTTCCCCACGCGTTTCACAAGCACCGAAGTCCCCTGTGACAGGGCTGTGACAGACGGCGGACAGGGCCATGAAACTGCCCCGGCAAGCTCATTGGCACACGGAACGAACCAGACTCCACCGACGGGGGGCGCGGGATGAACGCACTGCACGGCATGACCTCAAGCGCAGTGGTCACGCGTCTTCATGACGTCACGCGGAGCAGCGAGAAGTCCGGCGCCGTGAACGGGCGGGGGTGCGTTCGCGGCGCCGGGCGTCAGCACATGCCGTCGTACATGACGGTGGTTGACGCGGACCGCACGGACCGGGCGGGCGGCGGCAGCGGGGGTAACGGGGGTGCCAAGGCAGCCGCGTACGGGGAGGTTCCGGGGGAACGGACGGTCCTGACGGAGCGGGCGGACGCCGAAGCGGCGTTCACCGCGTACGTCCAGGAGCGCCGCGCCTCCCTGTACGCGACGGCCTACCACCTGACCGGCGACCGGTTCGAGGCCGAGGATCTGCTCCAGAGCGCCCTCTTCTCGACCTACCGGGCGTGGGACAGGATCAGCGACAAGGCCGCGGTCGGCGGCTATCTGCGCCGCACCATGACCAATCTGCACATCAGCGCCTGGCGCAGGCGCAAGCTCAATGAGTACCCGACGGAGGAGCTGCCGGAGACGGCGGGCGACACCGACGCGATGCGCGGCACGGAACTGCGCGCGGTGCTCTGGCAGGCGCTCTCCCGTCTCCCGGAGCTCCAGCGCACGATGCTCGTACTGCGCTACTACGAGGGCCGCACCGACCCGGAGATCGCGGAGATCCTCGACATCAGTGTCGGCACGGTGAAGTCGAGCATCTGGCGGTCGCTCCGCCGACTGCGCGAGGACGAGGTCCTCAGCTTCGGCCGTGACGAGGAGGAGTCCTTCGGGGAGCTTGTCGCCTGAAGGCCGAGGGGGAAGCACGGGGATACGGGGGGATCGCGGGGGAATACGGGGCAGGGAGCGGGATCGCACAGGTCTGGGGGGCTTGTGCGATCCCGCTTTCGCTTGTGTGCGTACCGTCGGCTCAGGGCCGGGCCTACGGGTGGCTGGTCGCCGCCGGGGACGCTTCGGCGCGCGTGGTGCGAGCGGTGTTCGCAGTGCTCGCGGGGTTCGCAGTGCCCGCGGTGCTTGCGGCGCTGGCAGTGCTCGCGGGGCCCGCGGGGCTCGCGATACGGGTGGTGCGCGGCTTGACGCGGCGCCCGGCCGCCGCCGCCGCGATCCGGCCCAGCGCCTCCGGCTTCGCGCACGGATACGCGCCCAGCGCCGTCTGCCGGCCCACGATCGCGCGCTCCGCCCGCATCAGCCGCCAGCCGCGCCGCAGCAGGAACGCCACCGACTTCCGCCCCTCGCGCAGATCCCGTACCAGTCGGCGCCGGAACGTGGTCGACGGACGTCCGCGCAGACAGAGCGCGTCCGCCAGCACCCCCAGTTCCTGACAGCGCGCGACGATATCGGCGGCGAAGATGCCCTCCGCGAGGAACAGCGGCGCCCGCCTGAGGTCGAGGGCTTCGGCGTCCACGCGTGAACTGGTCGCGATGGAGTAGACGGGCACGGTCGTACGTCCCGTACGGCACAGCTCCTCGACCGCCGCGACCGCGGCGTCCGCGTCCCAGGACCGCACCGAGTCCCAGTCGATGTCCGAACCCCCCGCCACCAGCGGCAGCGTGGGGTCGTCGCCCTCTTTGTAGAAGTCGTCGAGGCGCAGTACGGGCAGTCCGGTCCGCGCGGCGAGGGACGACTTCCCCGAGCCGGAGGGGCCCGCGAGCAGAACGACTCGGGTCGGAACAGTAGGTGAACTCACGGGACACCAGTGTGAGGCATGTACCTGCCCAAGGAACCCCCGGGGGACCGATCCCGGGGACCGATCGGGCGGGATGGGTGGGTCAGTTCGGCCGGTTTGGCGGGTTTATTGGTATCGGTGACCCCACCTCAACTACTCTGCGTGTCAGTCCGATTACTCATCGATCCGGCCAGGCAGGAATCCCCATGGCACGTCACGCAGCTTCCCTCTCTCCCCGGCGCACTCTGCTCCGCGCCGGTCTGACCGTCACCGCGGCGTCAGTGGCCCTCGGTCTCGGCGGCACGGCGGCCCAGGCGGCGCAGCCCGTCGCCCCCGCGCCCGCGACGGACTCGGGTCAGCGGCTTTCCGACTCCTCCTCGGCGGCGGGCCAGGCTCTGGTCGGTTCCGTCGGGTACGCGCTCGGCCCGCTCACGGATCTGAAGCTCAACCCGCTGGCGAAGACGGGCGTGGATCCCCTGGACAACGCGGTGGGTACACAGATCGCCGACTTCAAGCCGGTCTCCACCGCGCAGCTGACCGCCCCGCTCACGGAGGGCGCGGCGATCAGCGACCTGCCGGTGCTCGGCCCTGCGGTGAAGCTGCTGCTCGGGTGAGGTGTGTCAGGGCGTACGGCCGAGATGGGTGACGAGGATCCGGATGACGTCGTCATCGATCACGTAGAAGACGCGGTAGTCGCCGATGTGCAGGCGTCGCACATCGGCCGACCCGTATGCGAGCGAGTCGTCGGGGTACGGCTGTGTCGCGAGCGCGTCCACGGCTTCGTATACGGCGGACAGTCCGACCGGGTCGTCCTTGAGGAAACGAAGGGCCGCGTCCGTGGCACGCGGCTCCCAGATGATCTCGTACGTCACTTACCGCAGCCCCAGCATCCGGCCGACTTCGGCGTGCGGGATACCCGGCTTCAGGGTTCCGCGCTCCTTCTCCAGCTGGTACTCGGCCAGCGCGAGCGCGTCCTCCAGATCCGCCAGATCCTGCGGGTTGATCAGTATGGCCGCGACATGCCCGTGGTCCGTGATGGCGATCCGTTCGTGGGAATGGGCTGTCCGGCGCACCAGCGTGCCGAAGTTGGCACGGGCCTCTGTCATGCCATAGGTGTCAGTCATGTGCAGAAGTGTACGGTTCTGCCTAGTGCGGTGCACTGAAAAAGCCCCGTTTCCCCTCGAACGAGGGGAAACGGGGCTTCAGCGCGACCGCTCAGTACGCCGAACCCGACGCGCCCAGGCTGCCCGTGGGGTGCCAGACGGTCTTCGTCTCCAGGAAGGCCGTCAGCCGGTGGGTGCCGGGGTCCGTCGACCAGTCCACGTGCCCCGCGCGCTCCGGGCGCAGTACCCGCTTCAGGTTGTCCGCCGCCGCGATCTCCAGTTCCTTGGCGAGGACCTCGTCCGCGCCGGTCAGGTCGATCCCGTTGACGTCCTGGTGCGCGGCGAGCGGGGCCGCGATCTCGGCCGTCCTTCCGGAGAGGATGTTGACCACGCCGCCCGGGAGGTCGGAGGTGGCCAGCACCTCGCCGAGGGAGAGCGCCGGGAGCGGGGACCTCTCGCTCGCGACGACGACCGCGGTGTTGCCCGTGGCGATCACCGGCGCGATGACCGAGACCAGGCCGAGGAACGACGACTCCTGCGGCGCCAGTACGGTCACGACCCCGGTCGGCTCGGGGGTGGAGAGGTTGAAGAACGGGCCCGCCACCGGGTTCGCTCCGCCCACCACCTGGCCGATCTTGTCGGTCCAGCCCGCGTACCAGACCCACCGGTCGATCGCCGCGTCGACGGCCACGGCCGCCTTCGACTTCGACAGGCCCTCGGCGTCCGCGACTTCCCGTACGAACTGGCCCCTGCGGCCCTCCAGCATCTCGGCGACGCGGTAGAGGACCTGGCCCCGGTTGTACGCCGTCGCGCCCGACCAGCCGCCGAACGCCTTGCGCGCCGCGACGACCGCGTCACGGGCGTCCTTGCGGGAGGACAGCGGGGCGTTGGCCAGCCAGGTGCCCTGCCCGGCCGCCCCGTCAGCCCCTGAGGTCGCAGTCGTCACTTCGTACACCCGGCCGCTCTCGCTGCGGGGGAACTTGCCCCCGACGTACAGCTTGTAGGTCTTGAGGACGCTCAGACGGTTCGCTTCAGACATCGAGATACGCCTCCAGGCCGTGGCGACCGCCCTCGCGGCCGTACCCCGACTCCTTGTAGCCGCCGAACGGCGAGGTCGGGTCGAACTTGTTGAACGTATTGGCCCAGACGACACCCGCCCGGAGCTTGCCCGCGACCGCGAGGATGCGGGAGCCCTTCTCGGTCCAGATGCCGGCCGACAGCCCGTACTGGGTGTTGTTGGCCTTGGCCACGGCCTCCTCGGGGGTACGGAACGTCAGCACGGACAGCACCGGGCCGAAGATCTCGTCGCGGGCGATGGTGTGCGCCTGGGTGACGTTCGTGAAGAGCGTCGGAGCGAACCAGTAGCCGGAGGAGGGCAGTTCGCACGCGGGCGACCAGCGCTCGGCGCCCTCCGCCTCGCCCGCGTCGGCCAGCGCCGTGATCCGGGCCAGCTGCTCGGCGGAGTTGATCGCGCCGAGGTCGGTGTTCTTGTCGAGCGGATCGCCGACGCGCAGCGTGGCCAGCCGGCGCTTGAGCGAGTCCAGCAGCTCGTCCTGGACCGACTCCTGTACGAGCAGCCGCGAGCCCGCGCAGCAGACCTGGCCCTGGTTGAAGAAGATGCCGGTGACGATGCCCTCGACCGCCTGGTCGATGGGGGCGTCGTCGAAGACGATGTTGGCGCCCTTGCCGCCCAGTTCGAGCGTGGCTTTCTTGCCCGTACCGGCGATCTCGCGCGCGATGGCCTTGCCGACGGCGGTCGAGCCGGTGAAGGCGACCTTGTCGATGCCCGGGTGCGAGACCAGCGCGGCGCCCGTGCTCCCGTCACCGGTCACGATGTTGACGACGCCCTTGGGCAGCCCCGCCTGACGGCAGATGTCCGCGAAGAAGAGCGCGGAGAGCGGGGTCGTCTCGGCGGGCTTCAGCACGACCGTGTTGCCGGTCGCCAGCGCCGGGGCGATCTTCCACGCCAGCATCAGCAGCGGGAAGTTCCACGGGATGATCTGGCCGGCCACCCCGAGCGGGCGCGGGGTCGACCCGCCTCGGCCGAACCCGGCGTGGTCGAGCTTGTCGGCCCAGCCCGCGTAGTAGAAGAAGTGCGCGGCGACCAGCGGGAGGTCCGCGTCGCGGGTCTCCCTGATCGGCTTGCCGTTGTCGAGCGTCTCCAGGACGGCCAGCTCGCGCGAGCGCTCCTGGATGATCCGCGCGATACGGAACAGATACTTGGCCCGCTCGGCGCCGGGCAGCGCGGACCACTTCTCGAACGCCTTGCGGGCGGCCCTGACCGCGCGGTCGATGTCGTCGGCGCCGGCCTGCGCGACCTCGGAGAGGACCTCCTCGGTGGACGGGCTGACGGTCTTGAAGACCTTGCCGTCGGCCGCCTCGGTGAACTCGCCGTCGATGAAGAGCCCGTAGGAGGGCGCGATGTCGACGATCGCACGGGACTCGGGCGCCGGGGCGTACTCGAACGCGGATGCGGACGCGGATGTGGACGCGGATACGGATGTCATGGTGATCAGTCCACCGTCACGTAGTCGGGGCCGGAGTAGCGGCCTGTGCTGAGCTTCTGACGCTGCATCAGCAGATCGTTCAGCAGGCTGGAGGCGCCGAACCGGAACCAGTGGTTGTCCAGCCAGTCCGCGCCCGCGGTCTCCTTCACCAGCACCAGGAACTTGATCGCGTCCTTGCTGGTACGGATGCCGCCCGCCGGCTTCACGCCGATCTGCGTCCCGGTCTGCGCGCGGAAGTCGCGTACGGCCTCCAGCAGCAGCAGGGTGTTGGCGGGTGTGGCGTTGACGCCGACCTTGCCCGTCGACGTCTTGATGAAGTCCGCGCCGGCGATCATGCCGAGCCAGCAGGCGCGGCGGATGTTGTCGTACGTGGACAGCTCACCGGTCTCGAAGATCACCTTGAGCCTGGCCGCCCCCGCGGCCTCCTTCACGGCGCGGATCTCCTCGTACACCTTGAGGTAGTGACCCGCGAGGAACGCGCCGCGATCGATGACCATGTCGATCTCGTCGGCGCCCGCGGCCACGGCGTCGCGGGTGTCCGCGAGCTTGACGGCCAGCGAGGCACGGCCGGCCGGGAAGGCGGTGGCGACGGAGGCGACCTTGACATCCGAACCGGCCAGCGCGGCGACCGCTGTCTCCGCCATGTCCGGATAGACGCAGACCGCGGCGGTGGCGGGCGTCGTACGGTCGGTCGGATCGGGCCGGAGGGCCTTGGCGGCGAGCGCCCGGACCTTGCCCGGGGTGTCCGCGCCCTCAAGCGTGGTCAGGTCGATCATCGAGATGGCCAGATCGATGGCGTACGCCTTGGCCGTGGTCTTGATCGAGCGCGTACCGAGCGACGCCGCGCGTGCCTCCAGGCCGACGGCGTCGACGCCGGGGAGCCCGTGGAGGAATCGGCGCAGTGTGCTGTCGGACGCGGTCACGTCAGCGAATGCGGGGGTAATGGTGGGCATGGTCACCAGATGAGCATATCTACGCGCGTAGCAGCCTGTACAGGGGGTGCGGGGATACGAGGGGGAGCCGTTCCCGAGATGTGACCCGGAGCGGGGACCTGGGGGAGACCGAGGGGGAGGGAGAGGGGGCCGGTGATCGGGAGGGTGAAGGGGGTCCCCGCCGGGGGTGTGGAGGCATGTTCGGGCCATACGGCAGAATCGGACGTATGACGAGCCCCGAGCAGCCCACCGAGCCGAGCTACGCCGACCGCGTCTTCCGGTCGGCCGGCGGGATCGTCGGCGGCGGCCTGCTGCTCCTGATCACCCTCTGGCTCGGCGGTGACGCGCTCTTCCGGGGGGCGGGCCGCACGCCATGGCTGGCGCTCGCCTCCCTGCTGTTCGTCGTACCGCTCGTGATCGCGTTCACCCTGCGCCCGGCGGTCTACGCGAACGCCGACCGGCTGCGGATCAGGAACCCCTTCCGGACGATCACGCTGCCGTGGTCCTCGGTCTCGACCGTACGGGCCACGTTCTCCTGTGAGGCGCTGACGGAGGACGGCACGAAGTACCAGCTGTGGGCGGTCCCGGTCTCGCTGCGCCAGCGCAAGCGCGCGAACCGCCGCCAGGCGCGGCCGGGAGCGGGTCTTTCCGGCCGCTCCGCCTCCGCTGCCGCCGCCACCGCGCACGCGAACGCGGCCGACCAGCTGGGCATGGCCCAGGCGGACCGTACGGTCGCCGAACTGCGCGAGCTGTCCGAAAGGTCGGCGTCGCGGCCGTCGGCGCAGGGGGAGCCGACGGTGCGGTGGGCGTACGAGGTGATGGGCCCGGCGGTCGCGGGCCTGATCGTGCTGATCGTGCTGCTGCTGACGTAGCGCGGGTGCTGACGTAGCGCGGGCTCTCTTGGGTTGATTCGGCCTGATTCAGCTGGCCCGATCCCGCGGCTGGTGCGCGCCCGGCGTATGACCGAAGGTGCGGCGGAAGACATCGATGAAGGCGCTGGCCGACGACCAGCCGCACAGGTGCGCCACGGCGGTGACCGGCGTGTTCCCGGCCAGCAGCACCAAGGCGTGGTGGAGCCGGAGTTGAGTGCGCCACTGCGGGAAGGTCATGCCGAGATCGCTCCTGAAGAGCCGGGAGAGGGTGCGGTCGCTCGCCCCGACCTCTCTGCCCAGCGCGGCCAGCGTGCGGTCGTCGGCCGGGTCGGCGCGCAGGATCTCGCACAGGGCCCGGAGTTGGGGGACGGTCGGCGAGGGCAGGTGCAGCGGCTGCTGCGGTGAGGCCCGCAGCTGATCGAGCAGCACGGCCCGCAGCCGGGCGCGTTCGGGGCTGTTGTCGTCAGGGGCCCGGGTGTGGGCGAGGATCAGCTCGCGCAGCAGGGGGCCGACGGCCAGCACGGTCGGCGTATCCAGCCCGAGCGGGTTGTCGCTCTCGGGAAGCCCGACCAGATGCAGTTCGAGTTGGCCATGGGCCTGGTGGGCGTGCACCGTGCCGGCCGGTACCCAGATCGCGCGGGTTGCCGGCGCGACCCAGGAACCCGCGCCGGTGGTGACGGCCAGGACTCCCCGGCCCGCGTAGACGATCTGGTGGTCGTCATGCCGGTGGGCGTCGATCTCGGCACCGGGCGCCAGCCACTGGGTGCGGGTCGGCGCGATCGGTTCATGGCGGATTTTCTGCATCGGTTGGCAGTTTATCGGAAGCACGACACCTTGCCCGCTGGAGACCATGGCGACGTGTCAGGAAAACAATCGATCACGCTGCTGTCGGTCGGGCATGCCTGCGTCGACGTCTACCAGGGCGCCGTGGCGGCCCTCGTCCCGTACTTCGTCGCCGAACGGGCCTACAGCTACGCCGCGGTCTCGGGCATCGTGCTCGCCGCGTCCCTGCTGTCCTCCGTGGCGCAGCCGGTGTTCGGTCTGCTCACCGACCGCCGGGCGATGCCCTGGCTGCTCCCGGTGAGCACCGTCCTCGGCGGGGTGGGCATCGCGCTCAGCGGGGTCACCGGCTCGTATGCGCTGACCTTGGCGTTCGTGGCGGTGTCCGGGGTCGGCGTCGCCGCCTACCACCCCGAGTCCGCCCGGGTCGCCCGGCTCGCGAGCGGGGGCAGCCACAGCGCGATGGGCTGGTTCTCGCTGGGAGGCAACCTCGGCTTCGCCACGGCCCCGCTCATGGTCGCCGCCGTCGTCGCGACCGGGGGCCTGCGTCTCACACCGCTCCTGGTGGTACCGGCGCTGGTCGGCAGCGTGCTGTGCCTGCCGGTGCTGCGCGAACTGGAGCGGCGGCGCGCCTCCGGTTCCTCCGCGGCGGTGGCGGTCGGCCGGGACGACAAGGTGTCGTTCGTGAAGCTGTCGCTGGCCGTGGTCTGCCGGTCGATCGTCTTCATCGGCCTGAGCACCTTCATCTCGCTGTACGCCGAGGAGCGTATGGACGGGGGCGAGTCGGCGGGTACCGCGGCGCTGTTCGTCCTCTACATCGGCGGAGCGGTGGGGTCCGTCCTGGGCGGCCGGCTGGCCGGCCGCCGGGACCGGGTGACGGTCTCCCGCTGGTCGTATCTGTTCTCGGTGGTGTCCGTCGCGGGGGTCGTGTTCGTACCCGGTCCCACGCTGTACCTGTTCGTGGCGCTGACCTCGGTCGGCCTCTACGTACCGTTCTCCCTCCAGGTCACGCTCGGGCAGGACTACCTGCCCACGCGCGTCGGCACCGCCAGCGGGATCACGCTCGGTCTGACCGTCAGCATCGGCGGTCTGGCCGGCCCGCTCATCGGCAGCGTCGCCGACGCCACGTCCCTGCGTACCGCTCTGGCGCCGCTGATCCTCATGCCGCTCCTGAGCTGGCTGCTGTTCCGCTCGCTGCCGGAACCGGCGGTGCCGCTCTCGCTCGGGGCGGCGGCGCATAAGGCACATCAGGAGGGGGACGGCACCGGCACCGGCACTGGCACCGGTGCTGATGCCGATGCCGATGCCGATGCCGATGCCGATGCCGAAGCCGGTGCCGGTGCCGGGCTCGCTCCGGCCCGGCCCGAGGACCGTTGATCACCCTGACAGGAGAGCGCCACCGCTCCGCTATTCCGTCTTGCTGAGTACCGGTAGTCAGTGTTACGGTCTACCGGTACTCAACAGCGCTGACTAGCGCAGAGAGGAGGTGTTCCATGGCCAAGCTGGTGACGGAGATGCTCAAGGGCACGCTGGAGGGCATCATTCTCGCCTTCCTGTCCGGCCGTGCCGCCTACGGCTACGAGATCACGGCATGGCTGCGGGAGCAGGGTTTCTCCGATATCTCCGAAGGGACCATCTACGCGCTGCTCATCAGGGTCGAGAAGCGCGGTCTCGTCGACGTGGAGAAGGTCCCCTCCGAGAAGGGGCCGCCACGCAAGGTGCACTCCCTCAACGCTCAGGGACGGGAATACCTCGAAGAGTTCTGGACGACCTGGAGCTTCCTCTCGGAACGACTGGAACAGCTCCGCGAAGGGGGCAAGTGATCATGTCCGATGTCGAGAAGAGCGGCTTCATCTCGAAGCTGATAGGGCCCAAGAAGCGCTGGTGGGCGTATAAGGCGCGGGTCAAGGAGCTTCCCGCCGCCCACCGCACGGCGGTCGAGGCGATCGAGCGGTATCTGATGCACTTCGTGCCGGCCGACGGCGACAGCACCGCGGCGATGCTCGAAGACCTCGCCGATTTGTTCGAGCAGGCCATGGCGGACGGCACGCCGATCCGCGAGATCGTCGGCGAGGACCCGGTGGAGTTCGCCGAGGCGTTCGCCCAGAACTACTCGGAGGGTGGCTATGTGCCCGCCCGTGCGCGGAAGCGGCTGACCGACGACATCGAGCGCGCCGTAGCCGAGGACACCGGAAACGAAGACAAGGGAGACCAGGGAGACCAGGGAGATAAGGCGGCCGGGGCGGTCTGACAACGGCACGCCGCGTCGGGGCGGGTCTCGCAAGGTCGAACAGCGTGTGATCGAACACCGTACGCAGGGGGATTCATGACGGAAAAAGGCAAGAGCGGCTTCTCCGAAGCGGGGCTGCGCAGACTGCGCGAGGTACTGGACCGGTACGTGGAGTCCAACAGGATTCCCGGGCTCGTCGCCCTGGTCGGCCGGGGCGAGGAGACACACGTCGAAGCGATCGGGACGATGCGCCATGACGGTGGCGCGCCGATGCGCCGGGACACCATCTTCCGGATGGCCTCGACGACCAAGCCGGTCGTGGTGTCGGCGACGATGGCCCTGGTGGAGGAGTGCCGGCTGCGGCTGGACGACCCGGTGGACCGGTGGTTGCCCGAGCTCGCCGACCGGCGGGTGCTCAAGAGGGCCGACGGCCCGCTCGACGACACCGTGCCGGCGCGCCGTCCGATCACCGTGCGGGACCTGCTCACTTCCACGTGCGGGCTCGGACTGGATACGACGGCGCTGGGCTCCCCGATGATGAGCGCGTTCTTCGAGAAGGGGGTGTACGGCCAGGAATGGATGCTGCCGGCCCCGGAACCGGACGAGTGGATGCGTCGCCTTGGCACGCTCCCGCTGATGTACCAGCCCGGAGAACGGTGGCTGTACAACGTCAGCGACGATGTGCTCGGCGTGCTCGTCGCCAGGGTCACCGGCCAGTCGTTCGAGACGTATCTGCGTGAACGCGTCTTCGAGCCCTTGGGCATGAAGGACACCGGTTTCCATGTGCCCGCAGACAAGATCGACCGGCTGCCTCCGCTGTACGCCCCCGATCCGGGGACCGGGGAGTTCATCGTGGCGGACGAGGCCGAGGGGGGACACCACAGCCGGCCTCCGGCGTTCCAGTCGGGCGGCGGCGGACTCGACTCGACCGTCGACGACTATCACGCCTACTTCCGGATGCTGTTGAACCATGGGACGCACGGCACCCAACGGATCCTGTCCCGGCCCTCCGTCGAGCTGATGACCACCAACCGCCTCAGGCCCGAGCAGCTCGCCGCCCGGGAAGCCTGGGCCCGCGAGGTCGTCCATCTGTCACATGGCCAGGGGCAGCACGGCGGCTGGGGCTTCGGGATGGCCGTACGTACCTACCGTGGTGACTTCGCGCCCGTCGGCCAGTTCGGCTGGGACGGCGGAGCCGGCACCAGTACCTACGCGGACCCGGAGAACCAGCTCGTCGGCATCCTGCTCACCCAGACCGGGATGTCCACCCCGGATTCGGCGCACGCGATCCATGACTTCTGGACCACCCTCTACCAGGCCATCGACGACTGACCCGCCTTGCCCGGTCGAGGTCGGTCCGGCGGAAGACCTCGACCGGGCTCCGGCCGTCGACGCCGCCACGTTGCGTGCTCAGGTCCGCGAGGCGTCCAGCTCCGCGAGGCGTTCAGCTGCTCCGCGAGGCGCTCAGTCGCGGTAGGCGTTCAGGCTGGCGAGGCGTTCAGTCGCGGTAGGCGGATGTCGCGATCTCGACGAAGGACCGGACCAGCGGGTTCGCGTCGCCCTCGTTCCACACCGCCACCACGCGGCTCGGCGCCATGTCGATCAGGGGTACCACGGCCAACTCCGGTGACAGGTCGTGTCCGAGCGGGGCCATCCCGACCGTACCGTTCCAGAGCACGGCCTGCACGCACTCCTGGACCGCGCGAACCACCGGGCCCTCGCGGGACTCGCCGCCGCTCCAGTACGACTGCCACAGCGGGTCGGTACCGTCGGGGAACCGGAACCAGCGCCGGCCGGCCAGGTCGGCGAGGCTCACGCGGTCCTGGCCGGCCAGTGGGTCGTCCGCGCGCAGCACCGCGCCGACAGGGTCGGTGCGCAGCTCGTGCACCGTCAGGCCGGTGTCGTCGAACGGCGCGCGGGTCAGGGCGATATCGACGAGTCCGGCGCGCAGACCACAGGTCGGATCGGTCAGATCGGTCTCGCGGACGCGGACCTCGACATCCGGGTGACGCCGACGGTACGCGGCGGCCAACCGCCTCGCGCCCGGGTCGGTGCTGTCACCCAGCAGACCGACAGTGAGAGTCGCCGCGCCGGCCGCGACCGCCAGCCGTACGCGGAGCCGGTCGGCATGGTCGAGCAGGGAGCGCGCCTCCACCAGCAGCGCCGACCCCACGGCGGTGAGCGTGACGCCGGCCGGGGAGCGGTGGAGCAGCGGGGCGCCGATCTCGCTCTCCAGCCCCTTGATCGCTCGGCTCAGCGGCGGCTGGCTCATGTGCAGCCGGACAGCGGCGCGGCCGAAGTGCAGTTCCTCGGCCACCGCCACGAAATAGCGCAGCGTACGTAGCTCCATGCTGCGACGATACCCATCCGGTATCGGGGTCGCCGAACGGGTCTTGGACAGCCGCTGTGTCCGGGGAGTGGAATCGGAGCATGGCTGACGAACCGACGACCAACGAACCGCAGACCGGCGAACCGCTGACCGGCGAACCGCCGATCAACGAACCGTCGACCGGCGAACCGTCGACCGGCGAACCGTCGACCGGCGAACCGCTGACCGGCGGACCGGCCTCCGACCCCGCCGTATCGGTGGTCGGCCCGGAGGACGGCGAGACGATCACCCTCGGCACCACACGGGGACGCATCCTCGAAGACGGCACCACCACCGGCCACCGCCTGGGCCTGGCCGAGTTCGTCCTCGCCCCGCACACGCCAGGACCGCCCCAGCACCGCCACGCGCGACACGACGAGGGCTTCTACATCGTCTCCGGCACGCTGCGGTTCACGGTGGGGGACCAGGTCCACGACGCGAGCGCGGGCACGCTCGTCATGGTCCCGCCCGGCGCCCCGCACACCTTCGCCAACGTCACCGACCACCCGGCCGTCATGCTCAGCATCTTCACGCCCGACCTGTACGTGCAGTACTTCCGGGACCTCCAGGACATGATCGCCGACGGCCGGAAGCTGACCCCCGAGGCCAACATCCACGTGATGAGCCGCTACGCCACCGAGCCCGCGACCGACTTCGCCGACTTCGCCTGAGGGGCCCATGGACATCGCCTATTGGATTCTCGCGGGCCTGCTCGCCCTCTTCTACCTCTACGCGGGCGCGGTGAAGGTGTTCAGGACCCGTGAGCGGCTCCGGCCGATGATGGCCTGGGTGGACCGCATACCGATGCCGGCGGTCAGGGGCATCGGCGTGGCCGAGGTACTCGGCGCGATCGGCCTGATCCTGCCTCCGCTGACCGGCATCGCGCCCGTACTGGCCCTGACCGCCGCCGTCGGCCTCGTGGCCCTGCAAACGGGCGCGATCGCGGTCCACCTGAAGACCGACCGGCAGGTCGGCATCAACATCCCACTGATCCTCACGGCGGCCCTGACCGGCTGGCTCGCGACCACTTGGCTGTGACGTCGCGACTCGGCTCCTGACCGGGCGGACGCTCAGGAGCGCGGTGCGGTGACGCGTTCGCCCCAGATGAGATAGGCGGTACGGCCGGTCAGCCACGCCTCGTGAGCGGAGTGGATACGGTCGCGCTCCGGACCGAGGCAGAGGGTGTCCGTCTCCTTGAGCGTCGCCCACCGGTACGCGGTCGTGCCGGGATCCGTGGCGTACGGGACGAAGTCCGCGCCCTTGAAGACGACATCGAGCCCTTCGGCCTCCGTCACGCCTCTGGGTACGTGGTCCACCACGAGGATTTCCTCGGGCGGGATGGGAGAGAGGCCGGTCCTCTCCGCGATCTCGCGTACGTACGCCTCGTGGATGAACTCGTCGCTCTGGGCGTCGCCGCCGGGCAGTCGCCAGGATTCCCCGGTGCCGGCGGGCATGAGGAGCACGTTCAGCTCATCGCCGACGCACCGGGTGAAGAATCCGGCGACGCCGGTCCGGCGGCGGGGTGGTTCGGGCCTGCCGAGTTCGACGTACATGTCCTCACTCCTCGTTGAGCGTCATGGGGTACGAGGCCGCCTTCACCGTGAAGACGAGGCCCTTGCCGGCCATGGTTCTGACGACGGACCACCCGGGCGCGAGGAGATCCAGTAACTCCAGCCCCCTGCCGTGCTGGTCCCACGCGCCGTGCGGGCGACGGGAGGGGCGGCGTAGCGCGCTCCGGTCGTGCAACTCGATCTGGACCGAGCCGTCGAACGGCGCGTGGCAGATCAGATCGAACCCGCCACCGCCCGCGTGCAGCACGGCGTTGGTGGCGGTCTCGCTGACCAGCAGCTTGACGGTGTCGTGGTCCACCCAGGGATACGGCGCGTAGGCGCGGGCGGCTATGGCGCGGGCCTCGGGCACGGCAACGGCCGTACAGGGATAGCGCTCTACTGCCAGGACGTAACCACGCTGATCCATTACCCACACCTTTCGGGCGCGCGGATGTTGGGATACGCGCCCGCAGGTGAGTGCTCGCAGCGCGATCGCCTCAGTGTGGGTCACGCGACCCAACTCACGCAACTGAGGGTGTGGATCCAAGCCCGGAGAGTCATAGGGTGTGCAACTGACCGATACTCTGGCGGTGTCGGGGGACCATGTCGCTGGAAGCGAGGAAGGGAGAACCGTGACGGTCAGCGTCAACGCGAACGCCATCTTCGCCATGCGCCGTGTGGGAGAGGAACTCCAGCGCCTGCGCATAGAGGCGGGACTCAAACAGACGGCGGCCGGTGAGGTGCTGGGCGTCTCACGGTTCACCGTGAGCAAGATCGAACGGGGACAGGCGTTTCCCACCGAGGAGCAACTCCCCAAACTGCTCAAGCTCTACAAGGCGACGCCCGAGGAACGAGCCGGGATCGTCGCGACAATCGAGCAGGGCAGATCGTACGGTCGCGCGTGGTACGAACGGCCGGAGGTCCAGGCCGTATTCAGCAGCGACTCGTACCGCTACTTCTCCCTCGAAGATGCCGCGGACCGCATGTCGGTCCACTCTGGGACGTATGTGCCGGGGCTGCTCCAGACTCGTGAGTACGTCGAAGCACTCGCCGCGTTCGGCCAGAAGCAGGAGAGCGCGGAGCGCCGCGAAGCCTTCGTCGAGGCTCGGTTGAGGCGGCAGGATGTCCTCGCGCGCCGCAACCCGCTCACGATGGAAGCCCTCTGCTTGGAGTCGGCTCTTCGCTCAGTTGTGGGTGGACCGGAGGTCATGGGCGCGCAACTCCGGCACCTGAAGTCGTGGACCGGTCGGCCGAATGTCACCTTGAGAGTCATCCCGTTCGCCGCGGGAGCCGCAAGCACAACGGGCGCGCCGTTCACCATCCTTGACTTCCCCGGCTCGGACAACCGAAGCGTCGTATTTCTGGAACGGGTACGGGGTGACACTCTCCAGGATGATCCCGTGGAAGTTCGGGTTGCTCGCCGAAAGTTCACCGACCTGGCGAGCCATGCGCTGGACGAGGAAGCGACCGTGCGGTGCATCGAGGAAATCGAAAGGGAACTCACATGAGCGACCAGAGGGACGCCCTCTACGCGGCCTCACTCGACGGTGAGTGGGAGAAGTCCTCGTTCAGCGCCGGCTCAGGCAGTGACTGCGTTCAGATCATGCCGATCGACGGCGGTGTCGCCTTCGGTGACTCCAAGCGCCGTGACCTGGACGGTGCGTTGCGTTTCACCGACAAGGAGATGCTGGCGCACATCTTGGCCGTCAAGGCGGGGCAGTACGACCACCTCATCCCCGACGGCACCGAACTCTGAGCGGCGGCACGCCGCGGCCGAGGCGTGAACAGGGGTCCACAGCAGCCAAGTTGGGTACGTACCGTCCGGGGTAATCCGTGACTTGGCGGCGGAGGCGAGTCATGAAGAGGTCGCGCGGCGGGCTCACCGCGTTCGAGGCAAGAGCGGGCGAGGCCGCACGGACTCTGCTGCGGAACCAGGGCTATGACGGCGGGTGGGGGCTCACGCTGACCTCGGTGTCCTCAATCGTCAACACCAGCGAGGTCCTGCCGATCCTGCGGGCCGCCGGCATCGCGGGGCAACCCGTGCGCCGGGCCCTTGACTTCCTGGTCGGCGCGATTCCGGAGCACTGCCTGCCGCGTCACAAGGGCGGACGTGGCGAGCACTCCCGGTTCATCGCCTTCGGTCTCGCCGGGCTGTTGTCCCACCCGCATTTCTTTCACCACAACGGTGTCGCGGAGACCGCAGCCTGGTGCGTCGAGTGGCTCAAGGACCACCGGGTCGACCGCGGCTGGCCCGAGGTGGTGGGACTCGACGACACCTCGCTGCATCAGACTGCCCTCGCCGTTCACGGGCTCGCCCAGCTCCGGGACGCCCTCCACGAGCTCGGCCCCGGGCTCCGCCTCCCCGGCGGGGTGGACACCGGCAGCCTGCTGGAGCGTGTCGAGCCGCTGATCGACCACGGCGTGCACGGCCTGCTCTATCACCGCCGGTCCAGCGGGGCGTGGGGCTGGCGCACGTACGTCGACACCGACCCGAGCCCGAGTAAGACCGCGCTGTGCCTGCTCGCTTTCTCCGCTGTCGTCTCCGGAATCGGCCCAGAGGGCGAACCGGCGTACCCGGACGTGCCCCGGGAGGCTGGGGGCGTGCACGGGTCAGTTCGGATGAAGCGGCTGGGTGACGTGGTCACTGGGGCCGGGCAGTGGCTGCTGCACAACCACCACCGCTGGGAGACGTTCGTCGAGGACGACAAGGACGTGCAGGGCACCGCGTGGGAACACATGGCGTACGCGTTGTGCACCCAGGCCGCCGTACGGTCCGGCGCCGACCCGCGCGATCCTCGGCTCACCAAGGCGTGGCACCTGATGAACGACCTGTGGGATCCCGAGGCCGGGCTGTGGAACGAGCCGGGTGCCTCGGGCAAGCGGGCCACCATCCGCGCCGCGTACTACACGGTGTCGGCGTACACCGAGGCGTTGCGGCGCCTGACGCGGCTGAGCCTGGACGACGGCGCCCCTGAGGGAACGGGCGTGGTGTCGGCCGGGATGGTCATTGAACATGTCGCGCTCGGCCCAGGACGCAAGGTCATCCTCAGCGCCCGCGGCAGCGACGGGGAGGTGGTCTGTGAGCTGTCGGAGCGCCTATTCGACCTGGTGAAGGTCATGCACAACGCGCCCGAAGGCGGGCTCGTGACGGAGCAGATCGCGGGGACGCTCTACGTCGCGCCGTCCTCGGTGCCCAAGTACGCTCAGCGTCTCAACCAGGCCGTGTCCGCCGCTTTCGGCGGCGCTCCGGCCCGGCTGCTCTTGGCCTGCCAGGTCGACGGCGCCGGCGGGTATCGTCTCGCGGGCCGGTAGGCCGTCTTCCGGGCCGGGCTCGTGCCGCCCTCCGTCGTCGGCGATCCAGCAAAGCTGGCGCTTACGGCTGGGCGCGCTCCGCCGCCACCGGGTAGTTCAGCAGGGCGAACCGGGCCAGGGAGCGTACCTGGTCGAAGGTCTTGAGACCGTCGATGTCCTCCAAGCCGAACCACGCCGCCCCATGCACCTCTTCGAGCTGGGCCTCCACGGCCTGCTCGCGGGTGCCCGGCTGCCGCTGGACGTAGAAGAACTGGACCAACGCCGGGGTCGGGAAACCTTCGCGCTCGATGTCCACGTAGAACGGCACAGGTTCAGGGGTGGCGTTGTGATCGGCCGGGTGGATGGCAGGTTGGCTGGAGATCGCCTCCACCAGTAGCCCCGTCTCCTCCTTGAACTCGCGTACTGCCGTGCCGGCGAACGACTCCCCAGGCTCGATATGCCCGCCCGGCGGAACCCATTTGTCGAAGCGGTTGTGGTGCACGAGCAGCACTTTGCCGCGCTCGACGAGGTAGCCCGAGCAGCAGTACACCAAACCAATGTCGCGGGCGGTCTGGCCGTCGTGGATCAGAATCGAGCGAGGCACAGTCGTCACGATAACTCACCGCGATCCGCTCGAACTCTCATGCCAGTGCGGAGACTTCACGTCGGTGTCATTGCCGCACGGATGACATGTCATCGGCAATGACAACGCGATGTCATCGCGTGCAGGTCATCACGGGACACATGGTGGTCGTATCCCGTCCCGCGGCTCCCCGCCTCGGGGCGGCGCCCCCTGTCGGTAGAGGAGAGGCCCCCTATGCACTCTCGCCCATCCCCGTGGCGTGCCCGATATCAGCAGCGGTTCGCGGCCCCGCAGACCGTGGTGGTTCAGCCCACGACCTGGTGCAATCTGGACTGCCGGTACTGCTACCTGCCGTTTCGCAAGCTCAACCACCAGATGTCCCTGGAGGTGGCCGAAGCCCTTGCGGAGGCGGTGACCCAGTTCGAGGACAATGGCCATCCGATCGGCATCGTCTGGCACGGCGGGGAGCCGCTCGCTGTGGGGCAGCGGAAGTTCGCGGTCCTGCTCGCGCCGTTCGAGGCCCTGCGACGGGCGGGCCGTGTCCATCACTACGTGCAGACCAACGCAACGCTGATCAGCGATACGTGGTGCGACCTGCTGGCCACGTACGACGTTCAGGTCGGGGTGAGCATCGACGGTCCGGCCGCCGTGAACGCCGAGCGCGTCGACCTTCACGGCAAGCCCGCCTTCGACCGGATCCTGCGCGGCATCACACGGCTGCGCGAGCACGGCACCCCGTTCTCCGTCATCTCGGTGGTCGGCGCCACGGGCATCGCGATGCCGGAGGAGCTGCTGGAGTTCCTGGCGACTCTGGGGTGCCACTCGGTGGGCTTCAACATCGAGGAGATCGAAGGGGTCAACACCGACCGGCAGCCCCCCACTCCGGTCCAGGCCGAGGAGTTCTGGCAGCGCACGATCACCTGGACCCGTGAACACAGCGCGGCCCTGGCCGTGAGGGAGGTCGAACGCCTCGCCGAGTACCTCCAGCTGACCCGTTCCGGGCAGCGAGCCGAGTGGGACCGGCGCCTTCTCGACCCGATCCCCACCGTCTCCTGGAAGGGTGATGTGGTCTTGCTCTCCCCGGAACTCGCGGACACGACAGCGCCCGAGTACGGAGACTTCGCGGCCGGGAATATCCTCGACCGGTCGCTCTCCGAGATCCTCCGCAACGCCCACCGGCTGCGCTACGTCCGGGAGTTCCTCACCGGGCTGGACCGCTGTGAGGCCGAGTGTGAGTTCTTCGACTTCTGCCGCGGCGGCCAGGCCGCCAACCGTTACTTCGAGAACGGCAGTCTCACGACCACCGAGACCAACTACTGCCGGGTCTCCCGGCAGGCCCTGGTCACGGCCCTGTCCACGCTCGCGACCAAGGAGGCAGCGGTATGACCGTACTGGACCGACTCACCGCATCCGACACCCCCGTTGTGATGGAGTTGACGGCCACGCATGACGCCTCGACCCGGGAAATCGTTGAAGCGAGGTGGGACAACCGGCCCACGTGGGACAACTGGGCGAAGAACCCGGCCCCCTTCGACAACCGTCCGACCTGGGACAACTGGAACAAGAAGAAAAAGGCCGCGCCGGCACACCCCGGGGCGTGTCGGCAGCACCGGTGACCGACCCACCGCCCTGAAAGGCTGTTGATGGACACCCGCACGATCCGCCGCACGAGCGTCACGCTGCCTGCCCTGGACGAGCCGGGCCTCTACCTCTCCAACGTCACCTCGTTGGGGGGCGGCCGTGGCCGGGTGGCGGAGTTCCACTACGCCGACGCCGACCTGCGGGACCTCGATCTGGCCGACACCCACCTGATGGACGGGCGGATCACCGGTCTCAGGGTCCAGCGCACCCGGCTGGAGAAGCTCCGCGTCGACTCCGTGGAGTTCATCGGCTGTGACCTGTCCTCCCCGCAGTGGACCGACAGCAAGATCTCCCGAGCCGTTTTCCGTGACTGCAAGCTCATGGGCGCCATGTTCGAAGACGTCACGTTCGACAACGTGCTGTTCGAGAACTGCAAGTTGGACTACAGCACCTTCGCCCGTGTCCGGGCAGTCGGGCCCGTGATCTTCGCCGGGTGTTCGCTGCGGGAGGCCATCTTCACCGCCGTCGATCTGGGCGCCGCGCTGATCGACGACAGCGATCTGCGGCTGACCGAGTTCGACAGCGGGAACTACCGCGGCCTTGACCTACGGGGCAACGACCTCTCCCACCTCCGTGGCCTCGCCTCGCTCAAGCAGATCGTCATCGACCAGGCCCAGGCACTCCAGCTGGCCGAGGCCCTCATCGCCGAGCTGGACCTCACCTTCGGTGGAGATGTCGACGACAACCAGGGCGTGTTTCGGAAGTAGCGCCGTCCGCCCGCAGGCCGGGCGGGACTCTCGAAACACGCCCTATCCCCGCACCTGCCCTCGGAGGCACAGCATGGGCCCGCGACTCGTATTCGACACGTTCGACGACATACGCGGCCGATGCGACATCGCACCGGCCCGGCTGCCCGGCGGCGACCCCGGCTATGACGACGGCGCGATCGTCCCCGGCGACGACTGGGTGCCCCTGACCGCCGACGAGGCCGAGCAGCACCGAGCCGACGGGAGTCCGGTCCCGGGCGCAGCCCCCTACACCGTTATCGCGTACAGCGAGCCCGACGCGCCCGTCACATAGGCCGCGGGGCCGGATACCAGTGGGCCCGTGCGGAGTGGTTCGTCGGCGGGGAAGGCCCATTTCTTCTTGCCGGTGTCCGCGTGGAGCGCGTGCAGGGTGGTGTCCGCCGCCACGCAGACCGTGCCGCCCTCGGCGCTCGGGGTCGGGTGGAGCGCGGTGGTGAAGGGGGTTCGCCATTTCGGGGCGCCGGTCTTGGCGTGCAGGGCGTACAGGGTGGTCTCGCCGCAGACGTAGACCGTGTCGTCGGCCACGACCGGGGGGCCCTGGAACGAGCCGCCGTCCTCGGGGGCGGCGAGCCACCGCTCCGTCCCGTTCGTGGATACCGCCGAGACAGTGGTGCCGTTCTCGCCGAATACGGTGACGTAGACGGTGTCACCGGCCACGGCCACGTCCGAGAGCCGGACCGCCGGGGTCAGATGCCGCCATCTCCGCTTTCCGGTGGCCGGGTCGTACGCGTACAGGGCGCCTCCGCTGCTGGTGTAGACCGTGCCGTCGGCTATGCGCGCGGATTCGGCGTATTCGAGGTCGGCGGAGGTCTCCAGCTGGATTTTCTCGGTCGCCGTGGACACCGCGTACAGCACGGTCGAGGCGCCGCTGGTGCCGAGGAAGGAGACGGTGCCGTCGGCCGCCGACGGGCCGGCGTCGGCGACGTTCAGTTCGGACGTCGCCCATATCCGCCGGCCGGTGTCCGCGTCCAGCGCGCGCAGGACGTCGCCGACGACCACGCAGACCGTGTCGGCGGTCACGGCCGGGGTGGGCACCAGCGTGCCGTCCGTGGCGCTGGTGGTGTGGGTCCACCGTTCCGCGCCGTTGGCGGCCGATACCGCGTACAGGCCCTTCCGGCCGGGGAAGTAGACCATGCCGTTGGCCACGGCCAGCGCCCCGTCGGCGTCGTCGCGGCCGTCGCCGGTGGCGACCGTGGACGTCCAGCGCCGGGCGCCGGGCCGCCGTGGGACCGTCGGGCTCTGCTGGGGGGCGGAGGAGGCGTCGGCGGGACCGTTGTCGTCGGTGGTACGGGTGAGCCGCCAGGCGCCGTAACCGATTCCCGCCGCGGCGGAGACCCCCGCGAGGCCGAACAGCGCCCGGCGGCGGGTGAGGGTCGCCGGCGGGGGCTCCCGCACGGCGTGGAGTTCCACGGTCCGGGCGAGCGGTTCCGGCAGCCATCCGCTCGCCGGTGTCGGGGCGGTGTACTCGCCGGTCCCGGACAGGTGGTGCATGAGGGCGGTCACGGTGGGGCGATGGCCGGGTTCCTTGGCCAGACAGTGGTCCACCAAGGGGCGTAATTCGGGGGGAAGTCGGTCGAGGCGGGGAGGCTCGTGCACCGTCCGGTAGTGCAGTGCGTGCGGCGCGCCCGTACCGAACGGGCCCGCGCCCGTGGCGGCGTACGTGAGGACCGCTCCGAGGGAGAACACATCGCCCGCCGGGCTGATCCGATCGCCCGTCAGCTGCTCGGGGGACATGAAGCCCGGGGTGCCCACCATCATCCCGGTCTGGGTCAGCGCGCTGGCGTCGCTCACGACCGAGATGCCGAAGTCGATCACGCGGGGGCCGTCATGGGCGAGCAGGATGTTCGAGGGCTTCAGATCGCGGTGGACCACCCCCGCCGCGTGAATCGCGTCCAGCGCCTCCGCCAGCCCCGAGGCGAGCGTCAGGACCGGTCCCGGCGGCCACGGTCCATGTGTGGCGACGGCGTCGCTCAGCGCCGGCCCCGGTACGTGGACCGTGGCCAGCCAGGGAGAGGCGGCCTCGGGATCGGCGTCGACCACACCCGCGGTGAAGGCGCCGTTCACGCGCCGGATCGCGGTGACCTCCCGGACGAACCTGCGGCGGAACCGCGGGTCCTCGGCCAGATCCGGGCGTACGACCTTGACGGCCACCGTCCGCCCGCCGCGTGAGCGCCCCAGGAACACGCTGCCCATACCGCCGGAGCCGAGCCGGCCCACGATGCGGTAGGGCCCCACCCGCACGGGGTCCCCGGGACGCAACGCCTTCCACGCTTCCACCACGTACCCCCGCCGCACCTAGGTCCTGTCCGGTCGATCTTCGCGGGCCCGCGACGCCTGGCACCGCACCTCGCCGCGTTGTCGGAGTCGGCCAAGTACGTCCAGTACGA